>JBGPTQ010000052.1:0-8504 GCA_041490725.1 Allostellaceae bacterium
CCCCACACGACGATCAAGTCGGATCGGGCAATCTCGCGCGCATCAACCCCGCGCTTGGCGCCGATTCCTGCGACCCAGCCGGCGTCGGTCAGGAAATTACAGATCGTCAACAACTCGCGGGAATAACCCATCGCATGGCGCAACCGGTTGATGCCGTCGCGCTGCACCCGCCCCATCGTGCCGGCGTAGTAATACGGCCACACCGTCTCGGCGCCGTGGCGTTGCGCCGCTGCGGTCAGCCGCTCGGCGACCTCGTCGAGCGCGTCGTCCCACGAGATCGGGAGGAACGCATCGCGCCCCGCACCCTTCTCGCCGACCCGGCGCAGCGGCAGCGCCAGGCGCGCGGGGTGATGCTGGCGCTCGGCATAGCGGGCGACCTTGGCGCAGACCACCCCTTGCGTGTAGGACTGCCCCACCGCCCCGCGCACCCGGCCGATGCGCACCCCGTCAATCCGCTCGACCGCCAGCGCGCAGGCGCTCGGGCAATCGTGCGGACAGACGGTGTAAACGGTGTCGAGCGGCAAGAGCGTGCTCGCGGTCATGGTCGATCGAGAATATAGGGAATACCGCGCGGGTTGCGCTACCGCGCGAGCCAACACTCAGGACACCCGAGTTCGGTATCTCCTTCTATTCCTCGCCTCTAATACATACTTTTCGTGTCAGGAGGTTTTTTGCAATGAACCAACTCAGGCGGTCCCGGGCCGAAGTGGCGGACGATGAACCCGACAGGCGCGTGTCTTCTGCCGGCCCGGCTCGGCCCATCGATCGCAGCGGGCAGTCGACGCGTGAGGAGGGTGCCGTTCGCAAGCTTGTCGTCGGTCGGGAGATTACCCTCTCGGGCGCGATCAAATCATGCGACAAGCTGATCATCGAGGGGACCATCGAGGGCAATCTGACCGACTGCCAGGATGTCGAGATCTGCGAGAGCGGTGCCTTCACCGGTTCGGCCGTGAGCGAGGAAGCCGAGATAGCCGGTCATTTCGACGGCAATCTCATTGTCCGTAAGCGGCTTCTGATCAGGGCCAGCGGCTGCGTCTCGGGCATTATCCGATACGGCCAGATCCAGATCGAGGCTGGCGGTCGGATTTCCGGGGACATCTCGGCGCAGCCGATATCCGAAGACAGCGAGGATCCGGCAGAAGCGATGGGTCGCTCACTGCAAGCGGCATTTGGCCGTGCGACCAAGGCTGCTGTTTCAGAGGCTCACAAAGCGGGCCTTTCCGTACCGGGGAGGCGGGCGGATCGCGCCGTCGAAATCACGCCGAACGGACGTGAGCAAACGATCGATGAGACTGGCTTCTGGTCGCCGACCGATTGGAAAGCCGGCAGGCACGGTTGAGCGCCTGTGCCGTGGATGTGGATTGTCGCTGGCCCAAACGGCGCGGGCAAATCGACCCTCACACGCTATGGCGTGATCCCAGGGATATCCGGACAAAACCTTGTCGAGCTTAACGCCGATGAGCGGGCGCAGCAGATCCTGGCGGCGGAGCCGGAAATTTCAAACGCGGCGCTCAGGGCTGCCAGGGACACGGACGCCAGGGTTGCGCGATGTATAACCCAGGACGAGGATTTCCTGATCGAGACCGTCCTATCGACCGACAAATATATCCGTGATGCAGAGCGCGCATTAAGCCTCGGATTCCAGATCGGCATGGTTTACGTCGGGCTCGCCACCCCGCAGGACGCAATACGGCGGGTCGCCTTGCGAGTTGCTCGACAAGGTCACGATGTACCGGCAGATCGCATCGTTGCGCGGTGGGCGCGCTCGGCGGCGATGTTGGGTCGCTTCATTCCGCTCTGTGAGCGCCTATACGTTTTCGACAACAGCCGTGCGGCGACAGAGGGCGATCCGGTTCTGATCGCCTACAAAGATCAGGGCGGGAGGGTTGTTCTGCTGGAGCAAGGGCGGATTCCGGCCATCGACGAGGTCTTGCGTCCGTTTACGTGAGCGATCCCGGTGCACCCCAGCTGGTGATCGCGTTAAGCGATGGAGATAAAGATGACCTTCACCCTTACGTCCGAGCAGCTGGAGATCCGCGACGCGGTGGCGCGGCTGTGCGAGCGCTTTGGCGACGATTACTGGCTGAAGAAGGATACCGAGGGCGGTTTCCCGCACGAATTCCACCGGGCGATGGCCGAGGGCGGCTGGCTCGGCGTGGCGATGCCGGAGGCCTATGGCGGCGCCGGCCTCGGCATCACCGAGGCGGCCGTCGTCATGCAGGCCGTCGCGCAATCAGGCGCCGGGTTCAGCGGCGCTTCCGCGGTCCACATGAACATCTTCGGCCTGCACCCGGTGGTCGTCTTCGGCACCGACGAGCAGAAAGCGCGCTTTCTGCCGCCGTTGATCGCCGGCAACGAAAAAGCCTGCTTCGCCGTCACCGAGCCCGATGCCGGGCTCGACACGACGCGGCTCAAGACCCGCGCGGTGCGCGACGGCAACGGCTATGTCATCACCGGCCGCAAGATCTGGACCTCGACCGCCCAGGTCACCGAGAAGATGCTGATCCTCACCCGCACCACCCCGTTCGAGGAGGCGGCGCGGCCCTCGGCCGGCATGACCCTCTTCTACACCGACCTCGACCGCAGCGCCGTCGAGGTCCGCGAAATCCCCAAGATGGGCCGCCATGCGGTCGATTCGAACATGCTGTTCATCGACGGGCTCAAGGTGCCGCTAGAGGATCGCATCGGCGAGGAGGGCAAGGGCTTCCAATACATCCTGCACGGCATGAACCCCGAGCGCATCCTGATCGGCGCCGAGGCGGTCGGGCTCGGCCGCGTCGCGCTCGCCCGCGCCGCCAAATATGCCGGCGAGCGCATCGTCTTCGGCCGCCCGATCGGGCAGAACCAGGGCATCCAGCACCCGCTCGCCGAGCGCTGGATCGAGCTCGAAGCGGCCGAGCTATTGGTATTGCGCGCCGCCGCCGCCTATGACCGCGGCGAGGAGGCCGGAGCCTTCGCCAATGCCGCCAAGTATTTCGCCGGCGAAGCCGGCGCCCGCGCCTGCGAGACCGCGATGCTGACCCATGGCGGCATGGGCTATGCCAAGGAGTTCCATGTCGAGCGCTATTTCCGCGAAGCCCAGATCGCCCGCATCGCGCCGGTCATGTCGCAGCTGATCCTGTCGCATATCGCCGAGCGCGTGCTGGGGCTGCCGAAATCGTATTGACGGCTAGGCCCTGATCGTCACTTCTAGCTACGTGACGGATGGGGTGTGTCTATGTCGACACTTGCTCGCACTTTCGCGACCGGGGTTTTATCCGCCCTGGCATTCCTCCCGACCGAGCGTGCTCAGGCGCAAACCGCGAGTCCTACAAGCCAGTATTGCTGGGTCGATGCGAAGACGGGGCAACCCGCGCCCAATGTATTGCCGGCGGGCGCAAGACCTGATCCCTTCAACCCGAACCAGGCCAGCAGGCCATCAGTACCAGCTGGACCCAATTTTCCCGCAGTTCCGGGTGCTGATTTCGTACGTGGTCCTGATGGGTCATGGACGAACGCCGCTACGGGGCAACCCGCGCCCAATGTATTGCCGGCGGGTGCAGGGCCTGATCCCTTCAACCCGAACCAGGCCAGCAGGCCATCAGTACCAGCTGGACCCAATTTTCCCGCAGTTCCAGGACAAGATTTCGTCCGCGTCCCGTGCCCGCCGCCCTCCCAATCGGCAACCGGCTTTTCGCCTTTACCGCCGGCCGTCCCCATCTTGCCGGGGATCGGCTTCGGCTTCGGGATCGGCGGCGGGCATAGAGGCGACGACCGCCGATAGTGTCACATCGCCGAGCGCCTACTCGGGTTGCCGAAATCGAATTGAGGGGAGGTGTGGCACTGATCGGGACCGCGGACGTTCCGACCGCATGCGGGCCAAGAGCGGCGGCACACGATCGTTGCCGGCCGAGCGACGCTAAAATTGCCGCAATTGTATGCGATAATTTTCTTCAAATCGCTATATTTCACGGGCGAAGAAGCCTAATGAGGCAAGGATGCCTGAGACGCAATCACAAATACCGCAACAGCGGCCGCGCGCACCGGAGCTACGAGTTGCAGTGGAAAATCTGCTGCTGATTTGCTGCAAAAACGCCGAGCAGTCACGCGAGGCGGGTCCAAGCGATGTTTATTTATCTAGTAAAACCAATGAGTTAGAGTCGTCAAGCCGATCCGATAAAACCTACGCGCGAGAAATTTGCTGCTTATTTCTTGCAGATTCAGCGACGGCGCTGACAGCGGCCCAACCCCGAGTTGATTCTGCCGCCGGCCAGGGGCGCGCCATGAGAGGATCACCGGTCGGCCGCCGCGAGACGACCACAGACACCTCGTGGCCGGCCAAGCTGATCTTGCCGAGCAGCAGCGCCGGCCGCCATCTCGAACCAAGGGGAGGAAGCCATGCCGAAAACACCCGCCTACGTCATCGCCGAGGTCGAGGTCACCGACCCGGCCGTATTTAGCGACTACGCCGCCAAGGCGGGGCCGACGCTGGCGGCCTATAACGCCCGCTTGATCATGCGTGGGAAAGCGCGCGCGAAGGAAGGTCCGGCGCCGGTCGGGAACATCGTCGTCATCGAGTTCGGCAGCCTGGCGGATGCGGAACGCTGGTACAGCTCGCCGGCATACAGCGAAATCATCCCGCTGCGGCAGCGCTCGGCGAACAGCCGTCTGTTCATCGTCGAAGGCGAGCCGCGCTAGGCCCGGCTGTCGGGACCGCGGGGAGGAGAAACATGGTGCAGCGGGTCGCCATCGCCGGGTTCGGCGCCATAGGCCGGGTCGTCGCCGAAGCGCTCGCCGGCAAACTCCAGGGGGGCATCGACGGCCTCGCGCTCGTCGCCGTCTCGGCCCGCGACACGGCGCGCGCCGAACGGGGGATGGCCGGCTTCGCCCGGAAGGTGCCGGTACTGCCGCTCGCCCGGCTCGCGGAAGAGGCCGACATCGTCGTCGAATGCGCCCCGGCCGCCTTGTTGCGCGACATCGCCGAGCCGGCGCTGGCGGCCGGGCGCACGTTGATCGTGCTGTCATGCGGGGCGCTCCTCGACAATCTCGACCTCATCGACCTCGCGCGCCGTCAGGGTGGCCGCATCCTGGTGCCAACCGGCGCGCTGTTGGGCCTCGACGCGGTGCAGGCCGCGGCGCAGGGCGTCATCTCGCGCATCCACATGATCACGCGGAAGCCGCCGAACGGGCTCGACGGCGCGCCCTATCTTGTCGAGCACGGTATCGAGGTCGCCGGCCTCGACCGGGCGCTCTGCGTCTTCACCGGCACCGCGCGCGAGGCGGCGCGGGGCTTTCCGGCCAATGTCAATGTCGCAGCTGCGCTGGCGCTCGCCGGCATCGGCCCCGATAAGACGACGATCGAGATCTGGGCCGATCCCGGTGTCACCCGCAACATCCACCGGATCGAGGTCGAGGCCGATTCCGCCCGCCTCACCTTGCAGATCGAAAACGTGCCGAGCCTCGACAACCCGAAAACCGGGAGGCTGACCCCGCTTTCGGTCATCGCGCTTCTGCGCAAGCTGACGAGCCCGCTCGCCATCGGGACGTGACCATCCTTCCCGTTGAACCGTGGGCGAGTCGGTCGTCCAACGCTCGCCCTGCCTATCGGTTGCATTCGCTTCCACGCAGCACACACCTGCCCGAGGTATGTTTCTGGCAGTTTTCGATCGCGCGCAGCTGGGCAGTGTCGCGCGCCGCGTTGACATGACCACCCCAGGCGTTTCCCTTCTCACCGGTGGCGAGCGCTCCGCATTGGCGCGGGGGCACGCGGAAAACAATCTTGCAGCCTTCGGCATTGCATGCCTGCGAGGCGGCCTCGTCGGCGCGATTCTGGGTGTCCTCATTCCAGGCGAAGCCATACTTCGCGGTGCTCTCATCGAAAGCGACCGCGCCAAAACCCGCATAAGCCGGCGCGATCATCGGGCGGGCGGGCGAATTCTGCACCGAGGCGGTTGGTCCCACGGCCTCTCTGCCGATCGAGAGCACCAGGACGTGCCGCTCGTTGTCGAGCATCCAGGACGGAAATCTCGAAAGAAAGCTCTGACCGAGGAGCGGCTGGCTGCGAGCCGGCCCGATGCTCGCCGTCACGTTCGCGACAGATTGATCGCCCACCCGCAATTCGCGCAGGATGATCCGTTTGCTCGGCACTCTCGAGCCATCGGCGAGCACGTAGGTCCGCGTCCCGATGAAATCACCGGCAGCAAGCGTGCCGGCGCGCGCCAGAGCCCGTGCCACCTCTTCAGGGATCAAAACGTCGGTGGCGCCCGTATCGAGCACAAAATCAAGCGTAATCGCGCCATTCACCCGGCCGGGAATCAGATAGCCACCGGAATGCGGCTGCATCTGGATCGTCTGGGCAACAGCCGGTTCCACCAGCAACGCCAGCAGGAGGCCGAGCGCGAGTCGCGGCATGGCAATTCCGCTTCAATCGGCGATCGCGTCCCGCAGGCCGCGGCAGTCGCGCCTACCGATTGCAGTCGCTGCCGCGCAGGACACACTTGCCCGAGGTGCGTTTCTGGCAGTTTTCGAGTGCGCGAAGCTTGGCCGCGTCGCGCGTCGCACCGACGTTGCCACCCCAGGCGCTCCCCTTCTCTCCGGTGGCAAGCGCTGCGCACCGGCGCGGGGGCACCGGGAAAACGACTTTACAGCCTTCCGAATTGCACGCCTGCAGGGCAGCCTGGTCGGCGCGCTTTTGGGTGTCCTCGTTCCAGCCGAAACCGTATTTTGCGGTCTTCTCATCAAAAGCGACCGCGCCGTAGCCGGCGAAGGCCGGCGCGGCGACGAGTATCACCAGGATCGCCGAGAAACCCGCGGCAATGATCGTCGCGTGACGCATCGAACCCCCCTCCGCTATCATGCGGTCATTCCCGCTTTCGCCGGAATGACAAGTTCTGCAAGCCGCCTACCTCCGGCATCACGCGCCTTCGTCGCCGAGATAGGCGCGGCGCACCGCAGCATCGGCGCGGATCGCGTCGGGCGCGCCGGTCGCGATCACCCGGCCATATACCATCACGGTGATCCGGTCGGCGAGGGCGAACACCGCATCCATATCGTGCTCGACCAAGACGATCGCGAGCGTGCCCTTGAGCCGGGCGAGCAGCCGCACCATCTCGGCCGACTCGGCCGGGCCCATGCCGGCCGTCGGCTCGTCGAGCAGCAACAGAAGCGGCCTTGTCGCCAGCACCATGGCGATTTCGAGCGCCCGCTTTTCGCCATGCGACAGCGCGGCGGCCGGGAGATCGGCGCGCTCGGCGAGCCCGACTTCGGCGAGCACCGCGCGGGCCGGCTCGCGCAGCCGCTTGTCACTCCGGGCCGGACGCCAGAAGCGGAAGCTGTGGCCGGAATGCGCCTGCACCGCCAGTGCGACATTGTCGAGCGCGGTGAACTCGCGAAAGATGCTGGTGATCTGGAACGAGCGGGCGATCCCGAGCGCGGCGCGGCGCGCCGGCCCGAGCCGGGAAATGTCGTGCCCATCGAAGCGGATCGTGCCGGCATCGGGGCGCAGCTCGCCGGCGAGCACGGCAACCAGGGTGGTCTTGCCGGCGCCATTGGGGCCGATCACCGCATGGATCTCGCCCGGCTCGACCGCGAGCGAGACCTCGCCCGCCGCAATGAGGCCGCCGAAGCGCTTGGTCAGCCCGGCGGTTTCGAGGAGCGGCTCAGCCATGCGGCGGGCGCGGCGCGCGCCCGCGAGCGAACAGGCCGAGAAGGCCCGATTTCGAAAACAGCACGACGAGGATCAGACAAGGCCCGAGGATCGCCTGCCAATGCTCGCTCCAGCGCGACAGCACGCTTTCGAGCAGGAGGTAGGCGGCAGCGCCCAGCACCGGGCCGAACAGCGTGCCGATGCCGCCGAGGATCACCATCATCAGGATCTCGCCGGAGCGCGTCCAATGCATGATCGAGGGCGAGACGAAGAGGGTCAGATTGGCGAACAGCGCGCCGGCGATTCCGCATACCGCGCCGGCGATCACGAACGCCGTCAATTTGTAGCGAAAAATCGGGAATCCGAGCGCGATCATGCGCCGCTCGTTCGACCTTGTGCCCTCCAGCAATGCGCCGAAACGCGACCGCACGATGCGGCTGCCGAGAAACAGGAACAGTAGAAGCAAAGCCAACACGAAATAATAGAGGACCGTCGGATTATCGAGATCGATGAGGCTGCCGAAATCGCTGTGATGGCGGATGTTCAACCCGTCGTCGCCGCCATATTGGTTGAGGCTGACCCCGAGAAAATAGACCATCTGGCTGAACGCCAGCGTGATCATGATGAAATAGACTCCCGAGGTGCGCAGCGAGACAAAGCCGATGACGAACGCCGCGCCGGAAGCGGCGAAGAGCGCCACGGCAAAATGCACGAACCCGTTGGCGATACCGTGAAAGCTGAGGATGCCGACGGCATAGGCGCCGATACCGAGATAGGCGGCGTGGCCAAAGCTGACGAGGCCGCCATACCCGAGGATCAAATCGAGGCTGAGCGCGGCGATCGCAAAGATCATCACGCGGGCGAACAGCCCGACATAAAA
>JBGPTQ010000053.1:0-8472 GCA_041490725.1 Allostellaceae bacterium
AACGCCCCTCGGCATTGGTCGCGACCCGGCCGAAGCCGCGGAAATGCGGGTTGAGCGGCTTGTCGGTCTGCTGGTCGTCGGGATGGTTGTAGCGGCCGGCGGCATTGGCCTGCCACAACTCGATCACCGCGTCCGGCACCGGCGCGCCGTCGCCGTCGATGACCCGCCCCTCGATCGCGATGTGCTCGCTGGCCGGGTGGCCAGCGGTCAGATCGCCCCATTCGGCGCGCGCCATCCCGAGATGAAAGAACGGTCCGACCGTCTGGGACGGGGTCGGAATCAGCTTATCGGCCATCGCGCGGCCTTGCTTCAGACCGGATCGACCGGGGTTGCCGCGCGGCCGCGCAGCACCAGGTCGAAGCGGTAGCCGAGCGCCCATTCCGCCTCGCTCAGCTCCGGATCATAGCGCGAGATAAGCCGCTCGCGCGCATCGGCGTCCGCCGTGCTCTGGAAGATCGGGTCGTAGGCGAGGAGCGGGTCGCCCGGGAAATACATTTGCGTCACCAGCCTGGTGGCAAAGCCGGGCCCGAACACGCCGAAATGGATATGCGCCGGGCGCCACGCATTGGGGGTGTTGCGCCAGGGATAGGCGCCGGGCTTGATGGTCAGAAAGCGATAGGCGCCGTCGGGCCCGGTCACCACCTGGCCGGCGCCGGTGAAATTGGGGTCGAGCGGCGCGTCGTGCTGGTCGACCGGGTGGTGGTAGCGCCCGGCGGCGTTGCATTGCCACAGCTCCAAGAGCGTGCCCGCTACCGGGCGGCCGTCCTCGTCGAGCACCCGCCCCTGGACGATGATGCGCTCGCCGAGCGGCGCGCCCTGGTGCGTTCGCGTCAGATCGGTGGCGTCGGGTCCGGCCCAGCGGTCGGTGAAGATCGGGCCGGTGACTTCCGACAGCGTGTGCTCGATCCGGATCGGCGCGCGGTGCGGCGCCCGCTTCACCGTGCTGGCGTAATCGGCATAGAGATAAGGCGGCTGGGTGCCCGGACGGGGGCGGGCAAAGGGCGGAGGGTTCGTCGGCATGCCTGATGGCTCGCTCTCAGGGTGGCTTTCGGCAGAGCCTGTGCGCGTCTCCGCCCGCCGTCAAGCCGCAGCGCGTGCCAATTCCCCTCTCCACCCTTCAGGGGGGAGAGGGAGGGGCCCAGCGCGCAGCGCTGGGAGGGTGAGGTGGGCTCCGGGCGAGCGCTCTGGAATCCCGCACCTCACCCCAACCCTCTCCGCCCCCGGGGGCGGAGAGGGGGTGTAATGAGGCGTTAATTCGGGATCCAGCTGACCGCGCGGATCTCGGTGAATTCGCGGCGCAGCTTCGTCCAGGAATCGCCGGCGTCGGGGCTCGCGAACAGCTCGCCGTAATGGCTGCACGCGACGATCCGGCCGGGGTCGGCGCGATGCGTCGCGAAGGCCCAGATCGGCGAATTGGGCTCGGCCGGCAGCGGCAGCATCTGCCAGCTCCGCCCGCCGTCGCGCGAGCGCTGGATCGCCCCGGCATCACCGGCCGCACCGTTTCCGGTCGCGACGAACAGCGTCTCCGGGTCGTCGGCTTTTTGCGCCAGATGGCGGCAGTAGCCCAGGTGAAACCGATCGCCGACCCCGAGCCCGCGCCAGCTCTCGCCGCGATCGTGGCTCGCAAAGATCTCGCGCGGCGTGCTGGTCAACACCGTGGTGCCGCCATTGACGGTGACCGCGATGTCATGGATGTCGGGATCGGGAATCCCGGTTGCGGCGATCCGGGTCCAGCTGTTGCCGCTATCGGTGCTGCGCCTGACGCCATCGACCTCGACCCCGGCCCAGACGACGCGATGGTCCGAGGGATCGACGGTCAGCGCCGTCACCCGGGGCACGCGCACGTTCGGACATTCCTCGGCGATCTCAGCCGGGAGCTTTTGCCAATGCGCGCCGCCGTCCTTCGAGCGGAACAGCGCCGCCGGCCGTGTGCCCGCGAATATGATCTCGGGATCGACCGGATCGATCGCGATCCTCCACACGTCGAGGCTGTTCATCGGCGAGTCGAGCCGCTCGAAGCTCTGCCCGCCGTCGCGGCTCTTATAGATGCCGTCATTGGCGCCGGCGAACACCGTGCGCGGCTCCCGCGGATGCACCCTGAGTTCGAAGATGCGGCTCTCGCTCCACAAGCCCTTGCCGACGCGCCGCCAGCTCTCGCCGCCATCCGGGCTGAGCCAGGCGCCGCTGCCGACCGTCCCGACGCAGATCGTGAAATTGCCTGTCATGGCCGTTGCCTCCTAAGAGATGCCCGCCGACATGCTCAATCCGCATTGATGCCGCAGGTCAATCGGTGCCTTCCCAGCCGGTGTGCGAGATGTCGATCACGACGCCGTCCGGGCCGGCCCATTTCATCTCGAAATTGGCATGGCCGCCGCCCGCCATCGCGGCATCGACGCCGTCTTTTGCACTCAGCCGCTGGGCATGCGCGCCTTCAAGTTGCTCGGAGGCCGTGTCGAGATCGTCGACCTCGAAGCCGAAATGATGGATGCCGCTGAAATTGGGTCCGTGCGCGCCCATATCGGCGCTCATTTCGTTCTTGTGGTTGAGGATCGCGATGTTGATGTGGCCGTCGGTCAGAAAGACCGCGCCGTTGGCGCTGCGCCGCAGCTCCTTCAAGCCAAACGCCGCCTTGTAGAACTCGGCGACTTTCGCGGGCTCCTTCGTCGTCAACGCGATATGCTTGATGCGTGCCATGGTCTTCCTCCTTACTTACACCGATGGTTTGATATTCTGGTTGAGCCGGAACAGGTTGGTCGGATCATACTTGTTTTTCAGCGCAACGAGCCGGTCGTAATTCCCGCCGTAGGCAGCCCGGATGCGGGTGCCTTCCTCCGCGTCCAGGTGGTTGACATAGACCCGGCCGGTCGCGAAAGGCTCGACCGCGGTCCAGAAATTTCGGGTCCATTGGATATGATCGGAAGACTCCGCAGGATCGGTCCACTGCGAGATCACGTCGTAATCCCATTGATCGTCGCGCAGCCCGAAGGCGGTCTCGTTCGGGTCCACCCGGGTCGCGGCGCCGCGCATGTGGAAGAACAACACCATCGACATCGGCGAGAGCATCTTCGCCGACCGCTCTATCAGGATCTCGATTACATCGTTTCCGAGTTCTTTCAAGAAGCTCGACTTCCAGTATCGCTGAACCCCGCCATACGGGACCGCCGCGTCGAACAACGTGTTCAGCTGCACGTATGAGGTCGGGGCTATCGTATCGGCCAACGGCGAACCGAACTTGCGAAGCGGCGCCACCAGCGCCTCCCCCTTGGCGATATCCCCAATGTAGCTGACGATGATGACGACGACCGGCGCGCCCTCGGGCGATGTCATCAGCGCCGCAGCGGCGAGCATCTCGTCGGGACAGCTGCGCGCGAAGTCCCGGTAGAAGCGCAGCACCTCTCGGGCCTTATCCATCGGGTGGATGACCATTCCCGCCAGCACCGGACCGACGGGATGAACCCGATACTCGAACGAGGTGACGACGCCGAAATTGCCGCCGCCGCCGCGCAGGCCCCAGAACAGGTCTGGATGCTCAGTCGCGCTGGCCGTCAGAAATTCACCTCCGGCGGTGACGATGTCCACCGAGAGCAGATTGTCGCAGCTAAGGCCGTGCTTTCCCATCATCCAACCGAGGCCGCCACCCAGGGTCAGTCCCGCGATGCCGGTTGTGGAGACGACTCCGCCGGTGGTGGCCAGGCCAAACGCTTGCGTCTCGCGGTTGAACTCGCCCCAGGTAAGACCCCCCTCGGCGCGTGCTGTCCGGCCGACCGGATCGACGCGCACGCTCTTCATCCGCGACAGGTCGATCATCAGGCCGCCCTCGCAGACGGCATTGCCCGTGATGTTGTGACCGCCGCCGCGGACGGACAGTAGAATCCCGTGAGTGCGGGCGAAGCGCACCGCCGCGATGACATCGGCGACCCCCGCGCAGCGGGCGATCAGCGCCGGACGCCGGTCGATCATGCCGTTCCAGACTGTGCGGGCCTCGTCATATTTTCCGTCACCCGGGCGCAGCAGTGGGCCGCGCAGACCGGCCGCAAAATCCTGCACCGCGGCCTCCTCGATGATCGCCGCCGAACCTTCGGCAGTGACGACGCGCAGGTCTGTCATGGCTGTCTCCTCCTTAGCGTTCTTTTGCGATTATGTCTCTATTTCGAGAGATCACTTTCCATCAGAATTTGAGCTTGAGGAAGCACCATTGCGATGAATGGCGCGCCAGACGCGTTCCGGGGTCGCCGGCATCTCGATGTGCTTGACCCCGAACTCGGCGAGCGCATCGACGATCGCGTTGACGACGACGCCGAGCGCTGGGGTGGTGCCACCCTCGCCGGCCGGGCGGATGCCGAGCGGATGGGTTGGGGTCGGCACCTCGGAGAGTTCGGTCGTGAAGAACGGCACCGTGTCGGCGCGCGGCATCGTGTAATCCATGAACGAGCCGGACAAGAGCTGGCCGTTGTCGCGATCGTAGACGACCTGCTCACCCATTGCCTGACCGACGCCCTGCACGATGCCGCCATGGATCTGGCCGTGCACGATCATCGGGTTGACCGCGCGCCCGACATCGTCGACCGCGCTGTAGCGCACCAGGTCGACTTTGCCGGTGTCGGGATCGATTTCAACTTCGCAAACATGGCAGCCATAGGGAAAGGCGGCGAGGTTCATGATCTCGTCGCTTGTCCCGCGCAACGGCCCCTTCAGCTCAGGGGGCAGGTCGGCGCGCTCCAGGGCGGCGCGGGCGACCGCGAAAATCCCGAGCGCGCGGTCGGTCCCCTTGACCCGGAACTCGCCCTCGGCGAATTCGAGATCGGCCGGCGCGGCCTCCAGCACCTGACTGGCGATGCGCAGCCCTTTCTCGATGATTTCGTTGGATGCGTTCAGCATGACGATGCTGGCGAGGCGCAGCGCGCGCCCGGAATGCGCCCCGCCGCCGACCGAGACGCGATCGGTGTCGCCGGTGACGAGGCGCACGCTGTCGATCGGCACGCCGAGCCATTCGGTGATCAGCTGGGCAAAGCTGGTCTCGTGCCCCTGGCCCTGCGACACCGTGCCGACCACCACCTCGACGATGCCTCCCATTGGGCCTTCCGGCAACACCGTCACCTCGGCCTTCTCGCGCGGCGCGCCGGTCGCGGTGTCGACATAATTGGCAATGCCGATCCCGCGGCATTTGCCACGCTCGCGCGCCTCGGCGCGGCGCGCCGGGAGGCCGTCCCAATCGGCGAGCGCCAGCACATGCGCCATCGCGCCGTGGTAGTCGCCGCTGTCATAGACCATGCCGAACGGGTTGGTGTACGGCATTGCCGATTGCGGAACCAGGTTGCGCCGGCGCAATTCGATCCGGTCGATGCCGGTCTGGCCCGCCGCCAGATCAATCAGGCGCTCCATGACGAACATCACCTCGGGACGACCCGAGCTGCGGTAGGGGCGGGTCGGCACGGTGTTGGTCAGGGCGGCGCGGGCGCGGAAATGCACGGCCGGCACGTGATAGATGCTCGACATGATCTCGACGCCCTTGTTCAAGGGGCCGAAGGCGATCGCATAGGCGCCGTTATTGACCAGGTTCGAACCGCGCATCGCCAGGAATTTGCCCTCGGCGTCGAGCGCGAGTTCCGCGCTGACCGCGAGATCGCGGGCTTGATAATCGCAAACAAAGGCTTCCTGGCGCTCGCAGGTCCATTTGACCGGATGGCCGACCCGGCGCGATGCCCAGGCGACCAGCGCAAATTCTGCGTTGAAGGCGCCGCGCGTCCCAAAATTGCCGCCGACATCGTGCATCACGACGCGCACCTTGTCGGCCGGGATGCCGAGCACGATCGCGAGGTCCCTCTTCGGGCTGACCGCGCCGCCGGCCCCGGCATAGAGCGTGTAGCGCCCGGTCTCCGGGTCGAAAGCGCCGATCGCGGCGCGCGGCTCCATCGGCACCCCGGCGACCCGCTGCACCCAGGTGTCGAGCCCGATGACATGCGCCGCGCCGGCGAAGGCCGCCTCGGTCGCCGCCCGATCGCCGACCTCGCCGTCGAGGCAGATATTTGACTGCCGGTCGGCGCGCGCCTGGGGCGCCGAGGGTTCGGCGGCGGTGAGGGCATGCGTGACCGAAGGCAGCGCCTGGTAATCGACCGCGACAAGTTCCGCGGCATCCTTCGCCTTCGCCAATGTCGTCGCCACCACCATCGCGACGATCTCGCCGACATGGCACACCTCGCTCACCGTCATCGCGAAGTGCGGCGGCACGATCGTCGGCGAGCCGTCCTTGTTCTCGATACTGATATCGGCCGGGTGGCGATTGCTGATATGCGGCAGCGGCCGCAGCCCGTCGGCCAGCACGTCCGCGCCGGTCAGCACGGCGAGGACGCCGGGTGCCGCGCTCGCCGCCGCGGTCTCGATCCGATGGATCAGCGCATGGGCATGCGGCGAGCGGACCATGACCGCATAGGCCTGGCCGGGCAGGTTGACATCGTCGCTATAGCGCCCGTTGCCGCGCAACAGGCGGAAATCTTCCCGGCGGCGGACCGGCTGCCCGATCCCGGTGCCGGTTGGCCCTCCGTCCATCATTCCTCCATCGATGGGCTTCGCTGCGCTCAGCCCATCCTACGCATCCGGATGCTCCCGTAGGATGGGTTGAGCCACACGAAACCCATCGCAATTGTTACGCCGGGAACGACAGGAAGCATTTGTCCGACGCGAGGATATAGGTCTCCATGTAATCCTGGATCACCGGCTTCCTATCGAGCGCCTCCATCGCGCCAATCAGGCACATCCAGTTCAGCATCTCGTGCTGGCCGGAAAATTCCATCTCGGCGAGCGAACGCTTGCGCCAGGTGCCGTAATCGGCGCGGCTGACCGCGTCGAACAGCAGCCGGTCGCCCTCATGGTCGGGCCACAGATAGCCGTTCTTGGGCGACAAGAACGCATGCGACCAGCTCGACGAGGCAACCAGCGCGACGCGATAGGGCGAGGCGGCGAGCACCTCGGCGACCGCGGCGCCGACCTCCATGCAGCGCCACGGATGCGGCGAGGGGGGATCCTCCGCCTCATCGGCCGGACGCGGCGGCTGGAACAGATGCGCGAGGCCGCCCTTGGCATGCAGCAGCGTGCGCCCGTAGCAATTGACCGCGAACGGCATCACCGGATAGGGGAAGCCTTTCCGGTCCCAATCGAGATAGAGGAAGGTGTTGGTGAAGGCGTGCGCCATCGGGTCGTGCAGCGGCTTATAGGCGTAAGCCATGTCGATGCCGCGCTCGATGAGGCCGGTCGCCAGGTACTTCGCCGCCTCGCGATGGCCCTTGAGCGGCATTGCCCAGTCGCCCGGCTCGTCCCAGCGGTTGATCTTGCCGCCGTTTCCCCCATGGGAGCCATTTTGCCACGGCTTCAGGTCGAATTCGGGGTCATAGCCGAGGATGCAGAAGGCCGGGACGATATCCTCCTTAAAATTCTCGTACTGGTCGTCGCCCCACACCAGCACGAAATCCGGGTTGAAATCGTCGAGGATCTTGCGCATCGCGCGAAAATCGTTGCCGAAGCGCTCGCCACAGCGATTGGCCGCCGACAGCCCGTCATCATTGCCGAGCTCGGCAATCAGCTCCTTCGGCCAGTTGGCCGGGTCCTTGCGCGCGGGGTCGACATTGGGCGCCGACAGCGTGCGCTTGAAGACGCCGGTCAAGCCCTCGTTCGGCAAACACAAAGTCGGCCAGTGGGTGCAGCCGAGCCCGAGAATTTCTGCCATTTCCATTCCTCCCGTTCGCTAAGCTCCAGACTTTCGTCACTCCCGCGAAAGCGGGAGTCCAGGGGCCGAGTTCGGACCGCTCGCCCTGGATGCCCGCTTGCGCGGGCATGACGGAATAAAAACACCCGTTACCGCATCGCGGCTCCTAATACTGCCCCTTCGGCTCGAGGCCGAAGAGGTGCTGGCCGTACATCGTGCCGACCGCGTCCCAATTGAGGCTCACATGGCGGGCAACGGCATTGGCGTCGCGCCACGCCCGCTGCACCGGGTTGTCGAGATGCAGGCCATAGCCGCCCGTCGAGGCATTGAGCGCCTCGACCGCCTGCACCGCCAGCCTGGTCGCATAGGCCTGGTTGCGCCGGGTGCGGATCCGGTCGGCGACCGTGATCTCCTCTCCGGCAAAGAGCTTCTGCGTCGCCCCGCGCATATCGGTGAGGAGGATCAGCTCGGCCGCCTCGACCGCTGCTGCCGCTTCGGCGATGCGCAGCTGCACCGTCGCGAACTCGGCCATGCGCAAGCCGCCGCCGGCGAGCGCGCCGCGGGTCTGGCGCCCGGTGGTCATGTCGAGATAGGCCTCGAGCGCCCATTTCGCGGCGCCGATCGCGGTCGAGGCCAGCTTCGAGGCGCCGAGCATCAACAAGGGCAGCCGGTAGATCGGGTTGTCATGGTGCCGCGCGCCGGGCGAGGTGCCGGCCCGCGTCTCGGAAAACAGCAATACCCGGTGCGATGGCACGAAGAGATCGCGCACCACG
>JBGPTQ010000054.1:0-8464 GCA_041490725.1 Allostellaceae bacterium
CGAGCTGCAATGGTATCTGTTCTCGGCGGTGTTCCTGCTCGCTTCAGGCTATACCCTCCTGCACAACGAGCATGTCCGGATCGACGTCATCATTGGCCATCTGCCGCCGCGGGTGCGCGCCTGGATCGACCTGTTGGGCGGCCTGTTTTTCCTGCTGCCGATGGCGGTCATCATCATGGTGCTGTCCTGGCCGATCGTCGTCGAGTCGATCGAACGCAACGAATATTCGAGCGATGCCGGCGGATTGTTGCGCTGGCCGGTCAAGCTCTTGATCCCGGTCGGCTTTCTGCTGCTGGCGCTGCAGGGAGTGTCGGAGATCATCAAGCGCGCCGCCTTTCTGTTGGGGCGCATACCCGATCCGCTCGAAGAGCACCATGAGCCGATCGTCGAGGAGTTCCTGAAGGGCGCGGTCGAATGACCGCGCTGCTGACCGCCAATCTGGCGCCGCTGATGTTCGCGGCGCTGGTCATCTTTCTGCTGCTCGGCTATCCGGTCGCCTTCTCGCTCGCCGCCAACGGTCTCCTGTTCGGCGTCGTTGCGATCGATCTCGGTTTGCTGAAGCCCGAATTGCTGCAGGCGTTGCCCGAGCGCGTGTTCGGCATCATGCGCAACGACACGTTGCTGGCGATCCCGTTCTTCACCTTCATGGGCCTCATTCTCGAGCGCAGCGGCATGGCCGAGGATCTGCTCGAGACGGTCGGCCAGATGTTCGGGCCGGTGCGCGGCGGGCTGGCTTATGCGGTCGTGTTCGTCGGCGCGCTCCTTGCCGCGACCACCGGGGTGGTGGCCGCTTCGGTCATCTCGATGGGGCTCATTTCGCTGCCGATCATGCTGCGCTACGGCTACGACCGGCGGCTTGCGGCCGGCGTCATCACCGCGTCGGGCACGCTCGCACAGATCATTCCGCCGAGCCTGGTGTTGATCGTGATGGCCGACCAACTCGGCCGCTCGGTCGGCGACATGTATCAGGGCGCCTTCATTCCGGGGCTGTCGCTGGCGGCTCTCTACGCGCTGTTCGTGCTGGCGACGACGGTGATCAAGCCGGGCTTGGCACCCTCCTTGCCGCCCGAGGCGTTGACCATGCGCGAAGATAACGGCAAGGCCGGCTATGCCTCGTTGCTCGCGATCACCCTGCTCGCCGTTTCCGCCGCGTATTTGCTGACCGGCATCACGCACGCCATCTGGGCGTGCGGCCTCGCCGGGCTCGGCGCCTACCTCGTCGCGCTCGCCGACCGGTTCCTCAACTTGCGGATGCTGAGCCGGCTGGCACAGGAGGTGGTGATCGTGATGACGCCGCCACTGGCGCTCATTTTCCTCGTGCTCGGCACGATCTTCGTCGGGATCGCGACACCGACCGAGGGCGGCGCGATGGGGGCCTCGGGCGCGTTGATCATGGCGTTCGCGAAGCGCCGGCTCAGCTGGCCGCTGTTGCGCCAGGCAATGGACTCGACCGCGAAGCTGTCGGCCTTCGTGATGTTCATCCTGATCGGCTCGTCGGTCTTCACCCTCGTGTTCCGCGGGGTCAATGGCGATTTGTGGGTCGAAAGCCTGCTCACCAGCCTGCCGGGTGGCCAGGTCGGCTTCCTGGTCGTCGTCAACGCGATGGTCTTCGTGCTGGCGTTCTTTCTCGACTATTTCGAGCTGGCCTTCATCGTCATTCCGCTGTTGCGCCCGGTGGCCGACAAGCTCGGCATCGATCTCATTTGGTTTGGCGTATTGCTCGGGATCAACATGCAGACCTCGTTCCTGCACCCGCCCTTCGGCTTCGCGCTGTTTTATTTCCGCAGTGTGGCGCCGAGCCGTGACACGATCGATCGCCTGACCGGCCGGCTGGTCGCGCCGGTCACGACGGCGCAGATCTACTGGGGCAGCGTCCCGTTCGTGATCATGCAACTGGCGATGGTCGCTGCCGTGATCGCCTTTCCCGGCATGGTCCTCGCCTCGCTCGACAGCGGCCCCAAGATCGATCCGACCAAGATTCGGATCGAGGTGCCGCAGGCCGCGCCCGCCGAGACTCCGCAGATCGAGTTCAAGTAGGATGGGTTGAGCGAAGCGAAACCCATCAATTCCCGGCCCGCAAGATGGGTTTCGCTTCGCTCAACCCATCCTACTACTGCGTATTCTTTGCGCCCTTCGCGGTAAGCCTCATCAGGTCTTCTTCACCGACAGCATGTAGTTATCGAACGTCTGCTCCACGACCCGGAACCATTGGTGCTCGTCGTCGAGGAATTTCTTCCAAGGCTCGTAGACCGCTTTCCATTTTGGGTTCTTCGCGGATGTCTCGGCATAGAACTCCTGGGTTGCCTTGTAGCAGGCGTCGAGGATCTCCTTCGAGAACGGCCGCAGTTGGGTGCCGTTGGCGATGAGCCGGCGCATTGCCGCGACGTTGTCGCTGTCGTATTTGCCGAGCATCCACGAGTTGGCCTCGGCACAGGCGGCGGTCAAAATCGCCTGATAGGTCTTGGGCAGGCCCTCGAATTGCCCGAGGTTCACATAAGCCGAAAGCTGCGCCTGACCCTCCCACCAGCCGGGGGTGTAATAGTATTTGGCGACCTTGTAGAAGCCGAGCTTCTCATCGTCATAGGGCCCGACCCATTCGGCTGCATCGATCGTGCCTTTTTCGAGGGCGGGGTAGATGTCGCCGCCGGGAATGGTCTGCGGCACCACGCCGAGCTTGCCCAAGATCGCCCCGGCCAGGCCGCTGCCGATGCGGAACTTGAGCCCCTTGAGGTCGTCGACCGTCTTGATCTCCTTGCGGTACCAGCCGCCCATCTGCGCCCCGGTATTGCCCGCCGGAATGTTGTAAACGTTGTAGTCCTTGAAGAAAGCGCGCAGCAGCTCCAGCCCGCCGCCATGCGTCATCCAGGCATTCTGCTGCCGCGCATTCATGCCGAACGGGATCGTGCAGTCCAGGCCGAAGGTCATATCCTTGCCGACATAATAATAGCTGGCGGTATGGCCCATCTCGACGGTGTTGTTCTGGACCGCGTCGAGCACCTGCAAGGCCGGGACGATCTCGCCGCCGGCGAAGACGCGGATCTGGAACTTGTTGTCGGTCGCCTCGGCAACCCGCTTGGCAAGGAACTCGGCGCCGCCAAAGAGAGTGTCCAAGCTCTTTGGCCAGCTTGCGGCCAGGCGCCACTTGATCTCGGGCTGGGATTGCGCGATCGCCGGGGCGGCCAGCGCCGCGCCCGCCAGCCCAAGACCCCCGGTCGCAATGAATGCTCGACGCCGCATCGATGTCCTCCCTCGCAATCCCGCATTTTTGGGCAACCTAAAGATAGCGCAGCCACAGGTAAACATTGCTGATCGCCACGCCGATCAGCATCAAGCCAAAGGCGTGCCTGGTATAGGTCGTAAAGCGGAAATCGACCCCGTTGCGTTCGGCGATTCCGGCCATCGCGAGGTTCGCCGAGGCGCCTATGAGGGTGCCGTTGCCGCCGAGGCAGGCGCCCAGCGACAAGGCCCACCACAGCGGCATGATTTGTTCGGCGCCGCCGAGATGCGGCCCGATCTCGCGTATGAGCGGGATCATCGCCGTGACGAACGGGATGTTGTCGACAATCGCCGACAGGAATGCCGAACCCCACAGGATCGCGACCGCGGTTGCTGTCGGATCACCTCCGGTCAGCGATATCAGGTGTTGCGCCGCAAGATCGAGCACCCCGGCGGCATCGATGCCGTGGACGATGACGAACAGCCCGAGAAAGAAGAAGATCGTGATCCAGTCGACCTCGTTGAACGTCTCGGTGACCCGCATCGTCTGCTTTTCGCGCTCGCGGTGATGCTCGAAATTGTGCAACAGCATCAATATCGCGGCGCCGAAGAGGGCGATCGTGCCGGGCTGCAGATGCAGCGGCTCCGCGAACACGAAGGCGCCGATGACCCCGCCGATGACCAAGAGCGAACTGCGCATCAATGGCGGGTCGGTGATCAGGCCGCGCATATCGAGCGCCATGACGCGGTCGCGCGCCGCGGCGCTCGCCCGCATCTTCCGGCCCCAGATCAGGTGCGTCGCGACCAGCTGCGCCGCCATGATGAGGATGATGACCGGGGTCAGGTTCACCGCGAAATCGTTGAAGCTGAGATGCGCCGCCGAGCCGATGATGATGTTGGGCGGGTCGCCGATCAGGGTTGCCGTGCCGCCGATATTCGAGGCGAACACCTCGGCGAACAGAAAGGGGTAAGGCGGCGCCTCGAGGTATCGGGCGACCTCCAGCGTCACCGGCGCGACCAAGAGGACCGTCGTCACGTTGTCGAGCAACGCCGAGAGAACGGCAGTGATGACCGACAGCATTGCCAGAATGGCCCAGGGCTGCGCCCGGCCCTTTTTCGCCGACCACACGGCGAGATACTCGAACATGCCGCAGCGCCGCGCGATCGCCACCAGCACCATCATCCCGGTCAACAGCGCGATCGTGTTGAAATCGATGCCGCGGATCGCCTCGTCCTGGCTTAAGACGCCGGAGACGACCATGACCCCGGCGCCGAGAAGCGCGATGATCGAGCGGTTGATGCGGTCGGCGATGACCAAGAGATAGGTAAGGGCGAAGACGGCAATCGCGACCCAGAACGGGTCGGCCCCGAACATCGCCGGTGCGCTCGCGCTGACCTGATGCATCACGGTTTGACCGAAAATGGGATGATTATCGACACCTTACCCGTCATTCCCGCGCAAGCGGGAATCCAGGAACCCAAGGTTTCGTCGCTTGCCCTAGACCCCTCCCCGGGCTTGTCCCGGGGATCACGCGGGGGCGACGGTAACTCGTTGGCATTGCGCGGGTCATTTTGAGTAGGGCTCGCAATGTCCTCTATACTGCCGGGCCGGTGATATCGGATCAGGAGATGCCTCGTTGGAACAGCGCAATCTCGGCCGCTCAGGCCTCATCGTCTCGGCGGTCGGGCTCGGCTGCAACAATTTCGGAGGCCGCGTTGACAGGGAAGCGACGCGCGCGGTCGTGCACAAGGCGCTCGACCTCGGCATCACCTTCTTCGACACCTCGGACACCTATGGCGAGCGCGGCGCTTCGGAGGAGTATCTCGGGCGCGCTCTCGCCGGCCGGCGCGACGAAGTTGTGCTCGCCAGCAAATTCGCCCGGCCGATGGATGGGGAGGGGCGGCTCCAAGGCGCCTCGCGGCGCTATATCATGAGCGCGGTCGAAGCCAGCCTGACCCGACTCAACACCGACCGGATCGACCTTTATCTGCAGCATATCGCCGATCCCAGGACGCCGATCGAGGAGACCCTGCGCGCGCTCGACGACCTCGTGCGCCAGGGCAAAATCCGCTATATCGGCTGCTCGACATTGTCGGCGTGGCAGGTCGTCGAGGCGCAATGGATTTCGACGCATTTCGGGCTCGATCGTTTCGTCGCCTGCCAGGAACGCTACAATCTACTCGAACGCCAGCTCGACCAGGAACTGATGCCGGTCATTCAATCCTATGGTCTTGGGCTGATCCCGTTCTCGCCGCTGGCGAACGGATTGTTGACCGGCAAATACCGGCGCGACGCGCCGCTGCCGGCGGGCGCCCGTCTCACCACGACGCCACGCACCGCGGAGCGCTATCTGACGCAAGCGAATTGGGCTGTCGTCGAACGCCTCGACGCATTCTGCGCCTCGCGTGGGCGCAGCCTTCTGGAACTGGCTTTCGGTTGGCTGTTGCACCGGCCGGCGGTGGCCAGCGTAATCGCCGGCGCGACCACACCGGAACAGGTCGAGGCCAATGTCTGCGCCGCCGAATGGGTGCTGTCGCGCGAAGACATGGACGAGATCGATCACATCACGGCAAACTAGGCGCCGAGCCGGTGCATCGCCGGCACGCCATTTCTGAGGAGGAGCTTGGTCATGGAAATCCGACTGGACGGCAGGAGCGCTATCGTCACCGGCGGCAGCAAGGGGCTCGGCCTCGCGATCGCGGAGGAATTCGCCGCCTCGGGCGCCGATGTCGCGATCCTCGCGCGCGATCTCGGCACGCTTGCCGAAGCCAAGCAGAAGATCCAGGCGAAGGGCGGCAAGGGCAAGGTCGCGGCGATCAGCTGCGACGTCTCGAAGGCCGCCGATATCAAGAAGGCCTACGATCAGGTGATGGCGGAATTCGGCAAGGTCGACATTTTCGTCAACAACGCCGGCCAGTCGACGCGCGGCCCCTCGGAGCAGCTCACCGACGAGCAGTGGCAGGCCGATTTCGATCTGAAATTGTTCGCGCAGGTCCGCTTCGCGCGCCTCCTCTTTCCCCAGATGAAGCAGCGTCGCTGGGGCCGCATCATCAGCGTCCTCAACATCGGCGCCAAGGCGCCCGGGCCGGACAGCGCGCCGACCTCGATCAGCCGCGCCGCCCAGCTGGCGTTTACCAAGGTGCTGTCGCAGGAAGGCGCACCGTACAACGTGCTGGCCAACTCGCTCCATGTCGGCGTCATCGTCAGCGATCAGATCGTCCGGCGCCACGCCCGCGAGGGCACCAATGTCTCGCTCGAGGACTTCATCAAGAAGGCTGGCGAGGCGGTGCCGTTGGGCCGCATGGGCCGAGCCGAGGAGTTCGCCAGCGTGGCCTGCTTCCTCGCCTCCGATGCCGCCTCCTATGTGACCGGCACCTCGATCAACGTCGATGGCGGCCGCTCGCCGATATGGTAAGGCCGCGCTCAGCGCACAATCTATAGACCGCGGGATCGCTGCTCACATTAATGGGCGAGGCGCCCGCGGTTGGCCTGGAGGGGATCATGGCCCCACATTCGCCTGCCGAGGACCGGGACGTTGCGTACCCCCGGCTGATCGAGCTCGGCATTGCGCTGTCGGCGGAGCACAATCACAACCGCCTCTTGGAGAAGATCCTGCTCGGCGCCAAAGAGCTGACCAATGCCGATGGCGGGACCCTCTACCTGGTCGGCGAGGCTGGCCGCGATCTGCGCTTCACGATCATGCGCAACGACACGATGGGGATCGCCTTGGGGGGCACCACCGGGGCGCCGATCCCCTACCCGCCGGTCCCTCTGTGCGACCCCGACGGCACGCCAAACACCAAGAGCGTTGTCGCGGCGACGGCAGTAACCGGCGAGACGATCAACCTGGCCGATGCTTATAACGCGCCGGGTTTCGACTTCAGCGGCACGCGTGCCTTCGATGCGAGGACCGGCTATCGCTCGCAATCGTTTCTGAACGTCCCGCTCAGGAGCCACGACGCCGAAGTCGTTGGCGTGCTACAGCTGATCAACGCGCGAGCGCCCGAAGGGCACACTATTGCGTTCGCGGCGGAAATCGTGCCGCTGATCGAGGCGCTCGCCAGCCAGGCCGCGGTGGCGCTCGACAACCAGAGGCTGATCGACGCGCAAAGGAACTTGTTCCGCGCGGTGCTCAAGGTCTTCGCCGGCGCCATCGACGCCAAGTCAAGCTATACCGGCGGGCATTGCCATCGCGTCCCCGAGCTGACCAACATGCTCGCCCGGGCGGCGGATGACGCCGAGCAGGGCCCGCTCGCCGATTTTCATCTGACCGAGCTGGAGTGGTACGAACTCGAAGTTGCCGGCGGGCTGCATGATTGCGGCAAGGTGACCACCCGCGAATTCGTCGTCGATAAGGCGACCAAGCTCGAGACCCTCTACAACCGCATTCATGAGATCCGCACCCGCTTCGAAATCGTCAAGCGCGATGCCGAGATCGAATACCTGCGGGCGGTCATGGCCGGCGGCGACGAACCGGCGCTGCGCGTCGCGCGCGATGCGCGCCTCGCCGAGATCGACGACGATTTCGCCTTTGTCGCCGAATGCAATATCGGTAGCGAATTCATGGCCCCGGATAAAATTGCCCGGCTCCAGCGCATCGCCGGGGTCACCTGGCTGCGCACGCTCGACGACAGGCTCGGCCTGTCATGGGAGGAGAGCGCACGGCAGCCGCAAACCCGCGAGACGCTGCCCGCGACCGAGCACCTGCTGGCCGACAAGCCCGGTCATATCATCGAGCATGATAAAGTGCCGCTCGCGCCCGACAACCCCTGGGGCTTCGTCATCAAGCCGCCGCCGCACAAGGCCAATCTGGGCGAGGTCTACAATTTGTCGATCCGCCGCGGCACGCTGACCGACGAAGAGCGCTATCACATCAACGATCACATCGTGCAAACCATCATCATGCTGGAAGCGCTGCCCTACCCGAAGCATTTGCGGCGCGTCCCGGAATGGGCCGGCGGGCATCACGAGAAGATGGACGGGACCGGCTATCCGCGCGGGCTCAAGCGCGAAGAGATGAGCATCCCGGCGCGGATCATGATGATCGCCGACATCTTCGAGGCGCTGACCGCGCGCGACCGGCCCTACAAGGCGCGCAAGACGCTGTCGGAGTGCATCGACATCATGACGCAGATGAGCCGCGAGCACCACATCGACCCCGATCTGTTCGAGCTGTTCCTGACCTCAGGCGTGTACCGCGCCTATGCCGACACCTTCCTCTTGCCCGAGCAGATCGACGAGATCGAC
>JBGPTQ010000055.1:0-8404 GCA_041490725.1 Allostellaceae bacterium
CGATGACCCGTCGCTGCCGTCGGATGTTGGCGATTGCGGCAGGAAGCTGATGCTGATGGGTTTTGACAAGCCGGTGTAATAACGCAGCGCCGCAGGGTTGTCAGCGACGCCCAGCGAGGTCGCGCCGGCCGCCAGGTCGAGTTGCACCGCGCCGGTAGATCCGTCATCGCCAAGCGATGGCGGGGACGCGCCGTTATCGAGGTCAAGTCCATCCTTGCTGGGGTCACCGGTGCCAAGGCCGACCGACAGATCGTCGGTGAGCCAGCCCAGGGAATTGCCGCCGGCATCCAGGGCCGCAGTTTTACCGTTCAGGATGTGATCGATGCTCATTGTGGTCGCGTTCCCCCGCCGCCCGGCGGCGATCGACATGCCAGTTAGTCACGAAGGCCGGTCGCGACCCCGATGTTACGAAGCGCCAACGGCACTGTCAAATTGACGCGGTGGTGATAACCATATTCGTCGAAACAAACAAAAAACGCTCCGCGGTGGCGGCCGACGCGGCAGTTAGGGAACGGGCGGCGGCTGCGGCTGGCCGGCCGCTCCCGCGACTGTCGTTTGAAACACCCCTTCCCTGGCGAGCTGATCGCGGATCCGTTCCAGCACAGAAAGGGCTTGGAGAAAGCCCTGGACCGGCAACCCGACGATCAGCTCGGTGACGGGCTGCACATCGGGATTGTTCCCGCTAGGGTCGGTTCTCTGAAGCCGGTAAAACTCCAGCCGCGCCACGCCGTTAAGCAGCGTGACCTCCTTTATGCCGTCGCAGAAATATGTGCTCATCGCCGTCCTTGGGTGCTGAAGGGGCCCGCGGGACTTTATCGTTACTCGCGTGACCAGGGGTCGCCATGGTATTCGCGCACCGCGCAGCGACCAATCCTGATGTCTTCGGACAGGGCGCGGCTCGCTGGCGGCGCCAGGCGGCGGTGGCGCGTGCGCGCAGGCCTCAGAAGATCGCCGAGGTGGCGTGCCTGACGATGAAGCGGATTTCGGCGACCGCCTTGGTCACCGCCTGGCCGATCAAATCGAGCCGGCTGAGCTGCTCGACGCGGGTTGACGTCCGGGCGATTTCGTCGGCGCTGAGGACGAGGGCGAGCAGACCGCAGGCGTCGATCAGGCAAATCAGCACCACATCGCGCGGATCGGGAATCTCATCGGTCAGCAGCACCTGGCGCAGCCGCGCCCTGACCTCGCGCTGTTCGCGGTCATCGACAACCGGATAGCGCCGGGTGCGGAATACCCACAGAAAACGGCCATTCTCCTCGCGCAGGATGCCTTTTGCGATCAGGCGCTTTAGCGCCATTTCCTGATATTTCTCGGCATTGACGCTGATCCGCTCGAGCGCGGCAGCGGCGCTGAGCTCCCCGCCGGCCTCGGCAAGGTGCCTGAGCGCATCGTCGAGGATGTCGTCGCCGGTCGGCTTCGGGTCGACCACAATCAGCCGCTCGAGATCGGAATCGACGCGGTTGTCGAGCGCAAGCTCCATCAGGGCGGCGCCGGCGAGTACGACATCGGCGGCCGACACTGGCAGATCGACGAATTTGCCCTGGCTGTCGTCGAGCTGCAGCAGGAGGATTTCTTCGACGAAGCCCAGCATCACCCACGCGCCTCAACGCACCGCCGTGACGGCGGCCGCCGCATCGGATTGGATCGCAAAAATCTTGTCGAAACCGCTGACCGAGAACACCTCGTGGACATTGGGGAGGAGCCCAAACAGCACCACCTTGCCGTTAGCCTGTTGCACTTTTCTGGCGACCACCAGCAGAACCCGCAGCCCGGCGCTGCTGATGTATTCCAGCTTCGACATGTCGATGGCGAGACGCGGCACGCCGCTGCCCAGCACCCGCGCGAAGCTCTCCTCGGCGGGCTGCGCGGTGCTGCTGTCGAGCCGGCCCGCAAGTTTTACGATCGCGACATCGCCGGCCTGCTCCTGGGTAAATTCCATCGCCAGCCTCGCACCGCGATTGCCGCCCCGCGCTTCGGTAGCACGCCGCGGATTACATAGGCAATAGACGTGGTCCGCGGGCCGCGCCTCGCGCAAATTCGCGATGATCGGGGTTGGCTTGGCGCCATCCTCGCGGTAAGAGGCGCGATGGCCTCGCACGAACTTCACGTCAAACCGCAGGTTTGCGAGGTCTCGCGGCTGATCGACTGGGTCGGATCCCGCTGCGGCGCGGAGGGGCTCGCCGAGGATGTCACTTTCAAGATGACGCTCGCCCTCGAGGAGGCGGTCATCAACGTGATCACTCACGCCTTTGTCGGTCTGCCGCCACCGCATTCGATCAAGGTTCGGCTCGACATCACCGCCCAATCGATCACCGCTGAAATCATCGACAACGGCCAATTCTTCGACCCGACATCCGCGCCCGATCCCGATCTCTCGCTGCCGCTCGAGCAGCGCCAACCCGGTGGGCTGGGGATCCCTTTGATGCGCAGCATGATGGATCGCTTCAACTATCGGCGCAGCGACGGCAATAATATTTTACGGCTGGAGAAAGCCCGGCGCTGATCCTGCTTAGGGTCGCAGAACCAGGGCAAGGCAGGTGATGTCGTCGGACTGGGCGGCGCCAGCGGCGAAGGCCGCGGTTGCGCCGAGAACGCCGGCGACGAGTTCGGCCGCGCTGCCGCCCCGCCCGGCCTCCAACGCGGCTTCGAGCCGCGCGGTGCCGAATTCCGCGCCTTCTGTATCGAAAGCCTCGGTGACCCCGTCGCTGAACAGGAACAGCGCATCGCCCGGATGGAGCACGGTTTCGTCGATGCGATACGGCATTTCGGCATCGATGCCGAACGGAATGCCGGTCAAGCGCAGCGTGTCATGTCCGCCTCCCGCGCGCAGCAGGTAGGGCGGGTTGTGACCGGCATTGCAGTAGCGCAACACCCCGCTCGACAGGTCGAGCACGCCGTGAAAGAGCGTGACGAACATGCAGGCGGTGTTTTGGGTGGCGAGCAGGCGATTGGCCTCGGCCATGCCGCAGGCCATGTCGCCGACGCTGGAGATGCTGCGCATCACCGTGCGCGATACGGCCATGAACAGCGAGGCCGGGATGCCCTTTCCGGAAACGTCGGCGACGATGACGGCGAGACGGTTCGCATCAATCAGAAAATAATCGTAAAAATCGCCGCCGACCTCGCGCGCCGGGTGCATCTCGGCATAGAGGTCGATCTGCTCGGTCGGGCCCTCGCGCACCCATGGCGCCGGCAGGATCGATTGTTGGATCTCGGCGGCTGCCTGCATCTCCTCGCGGCGATGCTGCTTGGCGCGGATCTCGGCTGCCATGCCGCCGAACACCCGCGCGAACGTCGCCAATTCGCCCGGCTGGTTGGTCAGCTCGTCCAGCAATGCCGCGTCATACTCATCGCGTGCGAGCGCCTCCGCCGCATAGGTCAGATAGGCGAGCGAGTGGTTCATGTTCGCCAGGCGGCCGCCAAGCTCGCGGATGATCGCCACGCCGATCGAGGGGTAGTCGGCGCTGAGCCTCATCAAGCTGTCCTGCTCGATGCGAATCACGACCAGATCGGTGCGTGTGGTGACGGTCGCGGTGCGCGGCATATCGGTAAAGACGCCAAGCTCGCCGATGATCCGATTGCGCCCGATCGTCGCCAAATGGATCGGTCCGCCGGGGAGCTCGACGAAGACGTCGACTTCGCCTTCGAGGATCACGCAGGCAAAGCTGCCGGGATCGCCCTCGCGCATGATGGTCGCGCCGGCCGGGTAGGCGGCGAGCCCGCATTGCGCCGCCACGGCCAGGAGCGAATCCCGATCGACGCGCGCGAAAATCGGGTGCGGCGCCAATATCCGGGCGATTTCCTCGACGGGTCGCGCGAGAGCGCCAGATCCCGCCTCGGGCGGCGATGACAATTCGGCCGGCACCCGCCGATCGCCCTATCTGCCGGCGTGCGCAAGGCGGCCGGGGCGGGCGCCGGTGTGCCCGCCTGCGACGGTGGAGTCGTGCATCAAAGTGCTCCGTGGTTCCGCTACGCCAGCGGCGCCGCGTCCCACTCTAACATGATCCGAGGCACGTCTCCCGGCTCGATCGCACCCCGCGGCCCTGGCCGGGCTACTCCCAGAACGTCATCACGATCGTGTTGTTGGCGTCGAGGATCAGGTTGATCCGGTTCGGGTTATGCACGATCCCGGCGACCCCGTGCGTCGGCGAAATCGTGCGGAAGCCACGCGGCAGGTCTTCCTCGTGCACGACATTGGCAGCTCCTGCAGGAGCCTTGCCTTTTTCCGCGAATTTCTTGCCGATGCATTCCTTGCAATCGTTCGCCTTGATTGGTGTTTGCGCGACGCCCGGCAACTGCTTCAGCTCAAGCGCGTTGGCGCTCGCCCGAACGCGCACCCCCTTGAAGGTGTGCCCCGCCTCGAGGGTGAACATCGCGCTGACCGGAAAAAACCCTTCGGCCTTCTGCGATTGCTGGGGGCTGGCGGCGATCAGCTGCAGATCGAGCACGTCATCGGCCGGCTTGCCATAAAAGAACGGCACCAGCTGCGGCGTGCTCCAGCCTTGCGAGCTGGCCAATCCGGTTACGTGAATGATGTCCAATTTGCTCGCGGAGCGCAGCACCTCGATGCCGGTCACATAGAGAACCGGCATCTCCAGCGGCCTGCTGGCCCCGGAGGGGCCCGCGGCTCCTCCCTGATCCGACCCCTGTTGGGCAGAGGCGTCCGGGGGCGCACCCTGCCCTGCCGGCGGAGCGCCCTGCGCGAAGACGAGCCCGCAGAGAGCGCTCTGCATTGCGACGGCCGCGATGACGGCGCCGAATATCCGATAGATCTGTCTCATCCCCGCCCTCCGAATTGAAGATCACCCGCCGGACCGGCCGCCCGCTTCACGCGGACGGCACCGCCGCCTCGTTCGACTCACTCCCGATTACCGCCGCCCCCAGCTTGCGGATACCCTCTTCCGAAAGGAGCGCTCCCCGTTGTCCGACCCCATCGAGCAGATCGAGCACGAGATCGGTTGCGCGCATCTTGGTCATTCGGCAATAGGTCGTTTCAGCGCTGACGAAGGTACCGTTTTCCGCGAGCTTGTTGACCGGCTCGCCGCCGCCGCAGACGCTGAAATATTCGCAGCGCTGGCGGCACAACTCGACGCCGGCATTGATATCGGCCAGCATTTTGATCAGCACCGGATGCTGCGGCAAGTCGATCAGCCGGTCGCGATTGATGTTGCCGATAATGAAATCGTCATACGCCGCGCCTTTGAGCCCCAGCAGTTCGGGTGAAAAGGTTGCGAGATTGCCGGCCCAGTCCATGCTGGTAATCGCGAACGGCGCGACCAACTGGTTGAAGAACACGGCCTCCCGAGGGCGCAAGACCTGCTGCGTCGCGTCGTCGATTTCGCGAATGAAAGCGAATTTGTCGGGCGATGCCGCCGCCAAGCGCCAGAACTCGCGCAGGAAACGGTAATAGGAATCCGCGATACCGGTTTCCCCGAACGAGCGCGACACGTGATCCCCCTCGCTCTCCTCGACGTTGAAGCAGACCCGGCCGATCCCTTCCTCCACATAGAAGTCGAACATCTCGGCCGGCGCAGCGAGGCTCTCCGGCGACAGCACCGAGATCACATGGAACGGCACGCGATGGCGGTGCAGCCGACGGATCCCGGCGATCGTCCGGTCGAAGGTGCCGCGCCCGGAGCGGGTTCGCCGATTGATGTCATGCAGTCGCTGAGGGCCGTCGATACTGACGCCGACGCTGACTTGCTCCGCGGCGAAGAATTCGCACCAGGCATCATCGATCAGGGTTCCGTTGGTTTGAAAGGCATGCGTCACAGAGAGGCCCGCCGGCTTCAGAGCGTCGATCAGCCGAAACGCCCGCTGGTAAAAATCGATGGGCAGCACCATCGGCTCGCCGGCGTGCCACACGACGCTGACGCCACCCTCGACCCAACCGGAGGCAAAGACCTGGGAAAACAAATTGGCGAGGGTCTCGTCCGCGACCACCGCCTTGTTGGTTCGCTCCGGCAGGTAGCAATAGCGGCAATCGATGTTGCAGAACGGCGTCGCCTGCACGACCAGCAACTGGATACGCGGCATTGGCTGCGCCGTTTCCGGCACGCCATCCAAACGTTAGTTACCAGTTGCCCCAGCCGTTGTGCCAGTTGTGCCAGCCGTTCCGCCAGTTGTTCCAGTTGTTCCAAGGCCCGCCATAGCCGAAATTTCCCCACGGCAGACCAAAACCAAAACCACCCCCCCAATTGCCCCAGGCGAGACGGTGCTCGCCCGCACCATCTGTCGTCTGCGTCGGATCGCCGGCAACCGCCGACACCGCCTCGCGGATCGCAGCGAGCCGTTCCGCCACGCGCTCGCCCTGCGCCGCCGAAGGTTGCTGGCCAGCCGGTTCCTGGTTTGCCGCGACCGGCGCCGCGGAACCGAGCAACACGGCCATGCCGATCGCGCCGGGGGTCATCAGCTTCGACACGATTTCGCGATATTTCTGCCGCAGCGACAACACTTCCTCCATCATCATCATCGGCCGACGGCGCGGCGCGCGTCGGGATCGCACGCGAGGCCGCCACCCGTCGGGCGGAATTGGCTCCTGAATTTTCGATTGATTCGCGCGCGGCCGCAAGGGCTTCGTGGCGCACCCTAGCGCACAATCGACGCCAGCGTCAATTTTGCCCGACCCACTACCCGCTGGTTTGCCCGCTGGCCGGCCGTGCCCAGGGTGGTGCAAGCGCCAGAATGCGGGCATAGACCGGGCAGTCCGGCTGATGCGCTCCCGGCAGATAGCCGAGGCTCATCAGAAACTCGCCGACGATGAGGCCGCCGGTGAAGCGGAAATTCTGCCGGAAGAGGCGCGTCCACTCGGCGGGCGGGCGCGGGTGATGCGCCTCGAGCCAGCGGTGGAACGAGCCATGCGAGCGGCGCAATTCCTGGATGCGCCGGGCATTGGCGATGACCGCCTCGATCTTCTGCCGGTTGCGCACGATGCCGGGGTCGGCGAGCAGGCGCAGGGTCTCGGCCGCGCCAAAACCGGCGACCCGATCGACCGCGAAATCGGCAAAGGCGGCGCGAAAGGCGGCGCGCTTTTGCAGCACGGTCAGCCATGAGAGGCCGGCCTGGTTGATTTCGAGCACGAGCCGCTCGAAAAGCACCGCCTCGTCCGCCGCGGGAAACCCGTATTCCAGGTCGTGATAGGGTCCGTGCAGCGGATGACCGGGGGCGGCCAGGCAATAGGCGGCGCTCATGCGGGTGATAATCGGAGATCGTCAGGCTCGACGCCAGCCCTTCACGAGCCGCGGAAGCTGAACCACGGCTCGCTGACGATAATATAGATCGCAAGCCAGATCACCGCCGCCACCGCGCTCGTCAGCGCCAGTTTGCGCGCCATCAATGGGCGCTGCGGCGCGCCGGCGGCGTGGCCGGGATCGCCCGGTTCGGAGGGCGTGATCCATAATGGCAGGATTGCGAACAGCGTCACCCACCACGCGAGGATGTAGACGACAATGCCGGTCAGCCAGTTCATCGTGCCATCAGAGCGCCCGCCCTGGGACCGCGGCCGTCCCGGCCGCATGCGGGCGAGACGCCCGCGATCCGAACTCCCGACTTCATGCCTCTTCCAGCTCGATCAGGGTGCCGCAGAAATCCTTGGGGTGGAGGAACAGCACCGGCTTGTCGTGGGCGCCGATCGTCGGCTCGCCGTCGCCGAGCACCCGGGCGCCGGCGGCGCGCAACCGGTCGCGCGCGGCGATGATGTCGTCGACCTCGTAGCACAGATGGTGCATGCCGCCTTCCGGGTTCTTATCGAGAAAGCCGCGCACCGGCGAGTCGGCGCCGAGCGGCTCCAGGAGCTCGATCTTGCCGTTGGGCAGCGCGACAAAAACCACGGTGACGCCGTGCGCCGGCAAGGCAAGCGGCGCCGAGACCCGGGCGCCGAGCGCGTCCTTGTAGAGCGCCGCCGCGGCGGCGAGGTCAGGCACGACGATCGCGACGTGGTTGAGCCGGCCGATCATCCCAGAATCATCCCCGGGGGCCTCACAGCCGCACCAGCTGAACCTCGATCAACGGCCGCTTGCCAAAGCGTTCGTTGACCACGCGGCGCAGCGCCCGGCGGGCAGCCTCGCGCAGCGCGTTGTCGTCGCGCCGCAACGGCGCGGGCAGGCCCTCCATCGCCTCGGCCAGCGCGTCGCACAGCGCCGCCACCGGCTCGGCATTCGCCTCGGCAAGGCCGATCAGGCTGACCTGCGGCGGCGCGGCGAGCCCGCCCCGGCGATCGACGACCAGGGTGGCGACGACGCTGCCGTCGCTGCCGACGCGCCGGCGCTGCTGCAACACCGCGCCGCCGATCGGTATGAGGTTCTTGCCGTCGCGGGCGATACGGCCGACCGGTACCTGGTCGACGACCGCACCGCCGCCGCGGTCGAGGCGCACCAGGTCGCCGTTCTCGATGACCAGCGCTTCC
>JBGPTQ010000056.1:0-8378 GCA_041490725.1 Allostellaceae bacterium
CCAGACCGTGTCCGCCAGCGTCGAGGGCGTGCCGTGCAGAAAGAGGACGATTCCGCGCCCAGGCTCGGGAGGCGGCGCCCACCAGGCATCGAGAAGTTCGCCGTCCTCGGTCGTGATATCGACTGCAGCAAACCCGGCGAGGCCGACCGATTGCGGCGTTACCCGGGGGCGCCGCATGTCGCCGTACTGGAATTCGTGCTGATGCGCGACAAACCACAGGCACAGCGCGCCATAAGCGGCTGGCGCGAGCAGCAGCGGGACCAGCGCCCAGAGCCACAACCTTGCCTTCCGCATTGCCCGATCCGACCACCAGCCGCCCGAAAGCTTGATAAGCCGGCTAATGATACTTATAGAACAGGCTAGCGTGTTAGCTAGTCGGTCGTAAAATGCATCAGATCGGCGCCTTCGAGGCGAAAAACAGATTGGGTTCGCTGCTTGACCGGGTCGAGCGGGGAGAAGAGATCGTCATTACCCGTCGCGGCAAGGCCGTCGCCAAGCTGGTCCCCGCCGACGGGGGCTTCGACCGCGAGAAAGCGCGCCGCGCCGCCGCGGGTCTTATCGAGGCCAGCCGCGGCCTGACCTTGGACGGCATACAGATAAAAGACTTGATCGAAGAAGGTCGTTCGTGACCTTTGTGCTGGATAACTCCGTCGCAGTCGCTTGGTGTTTCGAGGACGAGCAGACGCCTGCTTTACTCGCGCTTCTGCAGCGAGTCACCGAGTCGGGAGCATTCGCGCCGACCTTGTGGCCGTTGGAAGCAGCGAACGCGCTGCTTGTCGCCGAGCGGCGCGGCCGGCTTGAGAGAGATCGCCGCCGACGCCTTTGCGGCTTCCTCAGAGCCCTGCCCATAGCACTCGATAGCGAAACCGCGATGCAGGCATGGACGACGACAGCCGGTCTGGCGGAACGCTTCGGTCTATCGGCTTACGATGCCGCCTATCTCGAATTGGCCGAACGCCTCAATCTACCGCTCGCCTCGCTAGACGGCGATCTGCGCCGCGCCGCGAACACACTTGGACTGCCGCTGCTGGGAAACGGCGGCTAAAGCCGCCCTTCAAATATCGTGCACATCGACAATTCCGGGCAGCGATTTGACGGCGGCACGGATCTTGGGGTCGACGCGGAAGCCGCCGGGGAGCGCGACCTCGACCTCGCTGCGCGGCAGGTCGAGCACGACCGTGACCCGGCCGCGGCCGCCCGCCTCACGCCCGATCAGGCTCTTCAATCGCGCCAAGGCCTCGACCTCGCCGACAAAGACGCGCAACCCGGCCGCGGCATGGGCGACGACGCTGTCGAGCGGCTCGATCTTCTGCGCGGTGAGGCGCAGGCTCTCCTCCTCGCGGCGGACATCGACCGTGACGATCAGCGGCTGGCCGCCATCGATCAGCGCGCGGGCCTGCCCCAGCACTTCGGAAAACAGCGTGACCTCGAACACCCCGGAGGTGTCCGACAATTGCACAAAGGCAAAGCGGCTGCCGCGCGCCGAGGTGCGCTCCTTCCTGCCGATGACGATGCCGGCGAGGCGGAAGCGGGTCGCGCCGCCCGCGGCCAGCGCCGCCGGCAGATCGACCCAGCGCAGGATGCCGGCGCGCTCTAGGCTCCTGCCGTAGGGATCGAGCGGGTGGCTCGACAGGTAGAAGCCGATCGCGTCGAACTCGTTCTGCAAGCGCTCGACCGGAGGCCAATCCGGCACCACGGGCAAGGAGGGGCGCGCGGCAAAGCCCCCGTCAGCCAAGCCGGCGACCCCGGCGAAGAGGCTCTCCTGCCCGTCTTGGCGCTCCTCGGCGGCGCGGCTCGCCTGGCGCAGCAATAATTCGGCCGCGGCAAAGCTCTGCGCCCGGTTCGGGTTGAGGCATTCGAAGGCGCCGGCCTTGACCAGGTTCTCGAACTGGCGGCGGTTGAAGCTCTTTGCATCGAGCCGCAGCGCGAAATCGAACAAATCCTTGAAGGGGCCGCTGCGGGTGCGCTCGGCGACGAGCTCGCGCATGGCCTGTTCGCCGACCCCCTTGACCGCGGCCAGCGCATAGCGGATCGCCGGCTTGCCCCCACCCTGCCCTCCCCCGCTCGCGGGGGAGGGTAAAGTTGGGGCGGGATCGGGCTCGACGGCGAAGGCGACATCGGAGCGGTTGATGTCGGGCGGCAGGAGCGCGATACGGAGCCGGCCCAACTCCTCGCGGAAATGGGCGAGCTTGTCGGTGTTGCCGAGATCCAAGGTCATCGATGCGGCCATGAACTCGACCGGGTAATTCGCCTTGAGGTACGCGGTCTGATAGGCGACCAGCGCATAGGCAGCAGCATGCGATTTGTTGAAGCCGTAGCCGGCGAATTTCGCCATCTGGTCGAAGATCAGCTCGGCGCGAGGCCGCTCGACCCCGCGCGCTGCCGCCCCCTCGACGAATTGCTGGCGCTGCGCGTCCATTTCCGCCTGGATCTTCTTGCCCATCGCGCGGCGTAAGAGATCGGCGCCGCCCAGCGTATAGCCCGCCAGCACCTGGGCGATCTGCATGACCTGCTCCTGGTAGATCATGATGCCGTGGGTTTCCTTGAGGATCCCCTCGAGCGCCGGGTGCAGGTAATCGGGCGCCTCCTCGCCGTGCTTTACCGCGATATAGCGCGGGATGTTCTCCATCGGCCCGGGGCGATAGAGCGACACCACCGCGATGATGTCCTCGAAGCGGTCGGGGCGCAGCTTCTTGAGCATGTCGCGCACCCCGGCGCCTTCGACCTGGAACACCCCGACCGTGTCGCCGCGGCTCAGCAGGTCGAAGGTCGCCCGGTCGTCGAGCGGCAGGGTCGAGAGATCGAGGGCGATGCCGCGCTGGGCGAGCAGGTCCGAGCAGCGGGCCAGCACGGTCAGCGTCTTCAATCCGAGGAAGTCGAATTTGACGAGGCCGGCCAATTCGACCCATTTCATGTTGAACTGGGTCGCCGGCAGGTCCGAGCGCGGGTCGCGGTAGAGCGGCACCAGCTCCGATAGCGGCCGGTCGCCGATGACGACCCCGGCGGCGTGGGTCGAAGCGTGGCGGTAGAGCCCTTCGAGCTTCAGCGCGATCGTGATCAGCCGGGCGACGGTTTCGTCGCTGTCGCGCGCCTGCTGCAATTGCGGCTCGGCCGCGATCGCCTTTTCGAGGCTGACCGGGTGCGCCGGGTTGTTCGGCACCAGCTTGCTGAGGCGATCGACCTGGCCATAGGGCATGCCGAGCACCCGCCCGACATCGCGCAATACCGCGCGCGCCTGTAATTTGCCGAAGGTGATGATCTGGGCGACCCGGTCGCGGCCGTATTTCTGCTGGACGTAGCGGATCACCTCGTCGCGCCGGTCCTGGCAGAAATCGATGTCGAAATCGGGCATCGACACCCGCTCGGGGTTGAGGAAGCGTTCGAAGAGGAGGCCGAAGCGCAAGGGGTCGAGATCGGTGATCGTCAGCGACCAGGCGACGACCGAGCCGGCGCCCGAGCCGCGCCCGGGGCCGACCGGGATGCCCTGGCGCTTCGCCCACTGGATGAAATCGGCGACGATCAGGAAATAGCCGGCAAAGCCGGTCTCGACGATCATGTCGAGCTCGAATTCGAGGCGGTCACGATAAGGTTTTGCGTCGGCCGCGCCCAGCCCCAGCGCCGCCATCCGGGTGGCGAGCCCGGCGCGCGCCGCCTCGCGCAACGCGGTCGCCTCGTCGAGCCCCTCCGGGGTCGGGAACGCCGGCAGGATCGGCCGCTGCGGCTGCGGGATGAAGGCGCAGCGCCGGGCGATGACCAGCGTGTTGTCGCAGGCTTCCGGCAGATCGGCGAAGAGCGCGCGCATCTCCGAGGCCGGGCGGAAGTAATGTTCAGGGGTCAGATGCCGGCGGTCGGCATCGGCGACGGCGCGGCCCTGCGCGATGCACATCAGCGCGTCATGCGCCTCATAGAAATCGCGGTCGGGGAAATAGGCGTTGTTGGTGGCGACGAGCGGCAAATCATGGGCGTAGGCGAGGTCGACAAGGCCGGCTTCACTGCGCGCCTCCTCGGCCATGCCATGGCGCATCAGCTCGATGTAAAGCCGCCCCGGAAACAGCTCCTTCAGCGCGGCCAGCATCGCTTCGGCCGCCTCGGTCTGCCCCTCGGCGAGGAGATGCCCGATGGGTCCGCCCGCCCCGCCGGCGAGACAGATCAGCCCCGCGTTCGCGGCGGCAAGGTCGGCGAGCGTCAGCGCCGGCTCGGCGCCCGCCTCGCCGTCGAGAAAGGCATGGCTGGTGAGGCGCATCAGGTTGCGATAGCCCGCTTCGCTCTGCACCAAGAGGACGATGCGGTCGGGCTCGGCGCCGTTGCCGTTGGCCAGGCGCTGACCGCGCTCGCCGTTGCCGTTTTTGGCCCCGTTGATCGCCCCGGCGGCGAGCGCGATCTCGACGCCGATGATCGGCTGGATGCCAGATTCGGCGCAGGTGGTGGCAAATTCCAAGGCGCCGAACAGATTGCCGCAGTCGGTGATCGCAACCGCCGGCATCGCCTCGGCGCGACAGAGCCGGACCAGCTCGTTGATCTTGATCGCCCCGGCCGACAGCGAATAGGCGGTGTGGGTGCGCAGATGGACGAAATCGGCGAGCGGCATGGTTAGGGCACCATGGGAAGTGCGCAAATTCGAGAGCTGCGCCGAGCCCACCCGGCCCCTCACCCCAGCCCTCTCCCCGCAGGCGGGGAGAGGGAGGGACCCACGAAGCGGGAGGGTGAGGGGCCGACCGCGACCGGGCTCGGCGAATGCCCGCATAGCATCGCATGTCGTGGGCGTGGAATCAGCCCCGAGCTGACAACTCAGGAAATCGGCCGGCGATGCGCCGGGGTGGACAGCGATAGGCGGCGGCTCCGGGTCCGCTCGATTCGCCCGCGGCAAACGTGCTTAGGTGCGGGCGCAGGGCAAACGCCGAAACCTTTTGGCTCGAAGGAGGCCACGATAATGCTGCTCGATTGGGATACCTTTCTTCAGGACGTTTGGCAGAGCGTCGCCAAGGTCGCCGAGACGAGCCCCGATACGCTCGCTCGGTACCAGGCGCTGCATGGCGCCGGCGCCAAGACCAATCACCTCGACGCGAAGACCCGGGAATTGATCTGCATCGCCGTGGCCGTCACCACCCGCTGCGACGGCTGCATCGCCAACCATGTCAAGAAGGCGGTCGAACTCGGGACCTCGAAAGAGGAAATCGTCGAGGCTCTCGGTGTCGCCGTCGCGATGAACGCCGGCGCCGCGCTGGCCTATTCGGGGCGAGCGATGGATGCCTACACGGCGATCAGCAAACAATAACGGCCTCACCCCACCGCCCGCAGGCGTCCGTCCTCCAGCGCGACGATGCGGTCGAGGCGGCCGGCCAGTTCGAGGTTGTGGGTGGCGATCAGCGCGGCGAGGCCGCTGGCCCGGACGATCTCGATCAAGGTGTCCATGACGCTCGCCGCGGTGGTGTGGTCGAGGTTGCCGGTCGGCTCGTCGGCGAGGAGGATCTTCGGGTCGTTGGCCAGCGCGCGGACCAGCGCGACGCGCTGCTGCTCGCCGCCCGAGAGCCGCGCCGGGCGGTGCGTCAGGCGCTCGGCGAGCCCGACCCGCTGCAACAATGCCGCCGCCTTGTCGCGGGCAACGCGGCGCGCGACCCCGGCGATCATCTGCGGCAGCATGACGTTTTCGAGCGCCGAGAACTCCGGCAAGAGATGATGGAACTGATAGACAAAGCCGAGCGCGCGACGGCGCAACAGGGTGCGGTGCTCGTCGGAAAGGCCGCCGCAGTCGCGGCCCTCGATCAAGACCGCGCCGCCATCGGGGCGCTCCAACAGGCCGGCGACATGCAGCATCGTCGATTTGCCGGCGCCCGAGGGGCCGACGAGCGCGACGATCTCGCCGGGGTTGAGCGTCAAGTCGATGCCGTTCAGCACCGTCAGCTCGACCCCGCCCTGGCGAAACACCTTGCGAACCTCGCGCAGTTCGAGCGCCGGCGCCTGCGGCGAGCTTGCGGTCTCGGTCAACGCGCCTAGCTCTTTTCGTCACCCCCGCGAAAGCGGGGGTCCAGGGCAAGCGACGGAACGGATGCTCCTGGATTCCCGCGTGCGCGGGAATGACGGGGGAGTAGCGACTTCATTCGTAGCGCAGCCCCTCGACCGGATCGAGCCGCGCGGCGCGCCACGACGGGTAGAGCGTCGCCAGGAAGGAGAGGGCGAGCGCCATCAGCACGACCGTGGCGACCTCGCCTTGATCGAGCTGCGCCGGGATCCGGGTGAAGAAATAGAACTCGGCCGAGAACAGCTCGACACGCAGGATGTTCTGGAGGAACTCGCGGATCGCCTCGAGGTTGCGGGTGATGACGACCCCGAGCGCAAAACCCGCCAAGGTGCCGAGCACGCCGATGCTGGCGCCCGATAGCATGAAGATGCGCAGCACCATGCCGCGCGAGGCGCCCATCGTCCGCAGGATGGCGATGTCGCGGCCCTTGTCCTTCACCATCATGATCATGCCGGAGATGATGTTGAAGGCGGCGACGAGGATGATCAGCGTGAGGATCAGGAACATCACGTTGCGCTCGATCTCGACCACCGCGACGATGCCCGAATTGGCGTGCTGCCAATCGAGGATGCGGACACGCCCGCCGAGCGCGGCGGAGATCAGCCGGGCTTCGCGGGGCGACTGGTCGGCGTTGGCGAGGAAGACTTCGAGGTCGCTGACCGCGTCGGGCATGCGGAAGAACAGCTGCGCCGCGGCGAGCGGGATGTAGATGAAGCTGTTGTCGTATTCGTAGTAGCCGACCGCGAACAATGCCGCGACATGGTAGGTCTTGAGCCGCGGCATCGTGCCGAAGGCGGTGTCGGTGCCTTGGGGCGCGATCAAGGTGACCTTGCCGCCGACCCCGACCCCGAGGCGGTGCGCCAGGCGGTCGCCGATCGCTACCCCGTCATCGCCGAACTCGGCCAGCGAGCCCGCAACGATGTGGTCGGCGATCAGCTTACGGCCGCGGATGTCGTCGGGGCGGATGCCGCGAACCAGGGCGCCCGCCGCGCCAGCGTCGCTCGTCGCCATGACCTGGCCCTCAACGAGCGGCGTCGCGCTGGCGACCCCGGAGACTTGCCGCACCGTCGCCGCGACGGCGTCGAAATCCTTGAGCTGTGTCGTCTCGCCATAAACTGCGAGATGGCCATTGAGACCGAGGATGTGTCCGATCAGCTCGGTGCGGAAGCCGTTCATCACCGACATGACGATGATCAAGGTCGCCACCCCGAGCGCGATGCCGAGCAGCGAAAAGATCGCGATGACCGAAACAAAGCCCTCCTGCCGACGCGCCCGCAGATAGCGGAACGCCACCATCCGCTCGACGGCGCCGAAGATCATTTACCCTCGAGGTCGTAGTCGTAGCATCTGTAATTCATCGACTCACCCGCCCGCGAACCGCGCGAGGGCGGCGTCGAGCGGCAGATCCTGCCGGGCGCCGGAGCGGCGGTGCTTCCATTCGATGGTGCCGGCGGCGAGCCCGCGCGGCCCCAGGATCAGCTGATCCGGCAGCCCGATCAGATCCATCGCGGCGAATTTGGCGCCGGGCGATTCGTCGCGGTCGTCATAGAGAACCTCGACGCCGGCCTGACGCAACTTCGCGTAGAGATCGTCGGCCGCTTCCCGGCACTTCGCATCGGCGGGGCGCAGATTGACGAGGCCGAGGCGGAACGGGGCGACGCTGTCCGGCCAGATGATCCCAGCATCGTCATGGTTCGCCTCAATGAGGGCGCCGACCAGGCGCGACACGCCGATGCCGTAGGAGCCCATTTCGAGCGGTACCTCCTCGCCGTTCGGCCCGGTAACGACGGCGCCCAGCGGCACCGAGTATTTGGCACCGAAATAAAAGATTTGGCCGACCTCGATGCCACGCGCAGTGACCAGCTGCTCCGGCGGGATTGGGCATTTCTTCGGGTCGTGCACCTCGTCGGTCGCGGCGTAGAGGCTCGTCCACTGCCGAAAGAACGGCTCGAGGTCGCTGTCGTAATCGAGATCCTCGGCGTGGATGTCGGTCTCTAGCCAGCGTCGGTCGCAAAACACCCCCGACTCCCCGGTCTCGGCGAGGATGTGAAACTCGTGGCTGAGGTCGCCGCCAATGGGGCCGGTGTCGGCGCGCATCGGGATCGCCCTCAGCCCCATCCGCGCGAAGGTGCGCAGATAGGCGACGAACATCTTGTTGTAGGAATGCTTTGCCCCGGCCGCATCGAGGTCGAAGCTATAATTGTCCTTCATCAGGAACTCGCGCCCGCGCATGACGCCAAAGCGCGGCCGCACCTCGTCACGGAATTTCCACTGGATGTGGTAGAGGTTTTTCGGCAGGTCGCGATAGCTCCGAATCGCGGTGCGGACGATGTCGGTGACCTGCTCCTCGTTCGTGGGC
>JBGPTQ010000057.1:0-8369 GCA_041490725.1 Allostellaceae bacterium
ATCCTGCTGCAGGATCTGCTCGATCAGCTGAGCGTGGATCTCCACCCCGGGCATGTCCGGGGTGATCGGCGTCGCCTTCAAATCATTGAGCCCGGCCGCCGACGAGCCGACCAGCACGATGCGGTCGGCGATCCGCGCGGGATCGAAATCCCCGGCGAGAATCTTGCTTGCCGAGATGTAACGGGGATCAAGACCGCGCGGACGCTGCCGCGCGTAGTGGACCGCGACCTGGCCTTTGGCGTCGGTTGGCACCTCCAGCGGGCCAATCTTTATGGCATTCAGCCCGGTGTTCACGCCGAAGCTTTTCGCTGCCTGGGCGCCTGAATACCGGCCGATATAGCCGGACGCCCCGAGCCCGACGCGCAACGCCTCGGCGGCGAGCGAGGGGACGGCCTTATCGCCAAGGCGCAGCAGCAACGGTACGCGTCGCACGACATTGTCCCAATCGGAAATCTGGTTCACGAAGCCGTTGCCGGCGGCTGATTTCTCAAACTGCGGCAGCGCGCTCACCGCATCCGGAAAGCTGCGCACGAACCTCAGCGGGTTGGCGCCCGGTTCGCCGACCCAGGAGAATCCGGCCTTGATGACCGGATTGCCCTTCCCGGTGGTCGCGACGAGGCTGAACCCGACCACGACCGGAGCGCCGGCAATCGCCTTGGCGAACTGCTCGTCGGGATCCTGCATCGATGCGAGCAGCCGCTTCGCCTCCTCTTCGCTGGTGCCCCGGTCGGTCAGCAGCGACATCAGCATCTGCGGCGAGGTGCGATCGGGCTCGCTGAACAAGACGTCGAAGGCGACGACGGCGGCACCGGCTTTGCGCAGCTTGCCCACAAGCTGAGCCATGATGGTGCGCGGCCATGGCCACTGCCCGATCTGCTTCAGGCTTGCTTCGTCGATGTCGACGATCAGAACCGGCGCATCCTCGGGTGCCTCGCGCTGCGCCATGCGCTGGTGCACGTCAAAGGCGACGAGCGACGACAGCTGCTCAAACTCATCGGGAATGACGAGGTGCGCCAGCGCCATCGTCAGCAGCAGCGCCAGCGGCAGCCAGTAGATGACGCCGCGGCGGAAGAAGGAAAGGAAAGGCTTCAACGGGGTTCGCGCATCATTCGATCGAGGTCAAATCTGCGCCTCCGTCGCTCGCCGATCAGCAAGCGGCGATGGCCGGCGGTTACATGATTGGCAAAATACCGGCGAATTTTCCAGCGTTTCGCTGCATCGGCGGGCACCATGGCAGCCCGCGGGCCCAGCGGAAACCGCTTGCCCCGTCGCCGCCGAGCGGCGACTCTCTCACCGCCGAGAGGGGCGGGGCCGTGACGAGCACGATCGAGGCAAAGAAAGCGGAATTCGTCAGCGACGCTCAAATGCTGGCCGACCAGCGAACCGAGGCGGCCGAGCACGGGCCGCTGCACCGCTTCATCGCCGAGCTTTACCAGCATGTGCCGCCGAGCGATGTCGCCGCGCGCAGCCCGGCCGATCTGTGCGGCGCCGCGCTGGCGCTGTGGCGCTTCGCGGCGCGGCGTCAGAGCGCCAGCGCCAAGGTGCGCGTGTATAACCCCGCCGGCGGAAGGGATGGCTGGTCCTCGCCGCACACCATCGTCGAGATCGTCAATGACGACATGCCGTTTCTCGTCGATTCGGTGACCGCTTCGGTCAATGACGGCGGCCGCGAGGTGCGTCTGGCGATCCACCCGATCCTCAGCGTCGCGCGCGATGATTCGGGGTCTGTCATCGGGCTCGATCCTCTCGCCGGCGGGCTGCGCGAATCGTGGATGCAAATCGAGATCACGCGCGAGCCCGATCACGCCGAACGCAAGGCGCTCGCGGCACGTCTCGAAGCCATGCTCGCCGACGTGCGCAGCGCGGTGTCGGATTGGCCGGCGATGCGTCGCGCCTTGCAGGAGATCGCCGGCGAGGCGGTCGCGGAGCCGGCGCCCCTCCCGCCTGCCGACATCGCCGAGGGCGTCGATTTTCTGCGCTGGCTCGACGACGACAATTTCACCTATCTCGGCTTTCGCGAATATCTTTTCCCCGGCGCCGCAAGGGAGTTCCACGGGGCGGCGAGACCGCCGCTCGGTATCCTCGCCGAGGCGAGTTATCGGGTCTTTGGCGGGTTGCGCGACCTCGCCGCGCTGCCGCCCGAGGTGCAGGAATTCGTGCGCCGCCATGAATTGCTGATCATCGCCAAGACCCAGCACCGCGCCACCGTGCATCGCGCCGTGCACATGGATGCGATCGGCATCCGCCGCTTCAATGCGGCGGGCGAAGTGGTGGCGGTGCGGCTCTTCGTCGGCCTGTTCACCTCGATTGCTTATAGCAGCCCGCACTCGATCCCGCTGTTGCGGCAGAAGGTAGAGCGCACGGTCGAGCGCGCGGGCCTTGCCCCGGCGAGCCATGACGGCAAGAATCTGCTCCATATCCTCGAGACATTCCCGCGCGACGAATTGTTTCAGATCACCGAGGACGAGCTGTTCGACACCGCGATCGGCATCCTCAATCTGCAGCAGCGCCAGCGCATCGCGCTGTTCGTGCGTAAGGACCCGCTCGAACGCTTCGTCTCGTGCCTCGTCTATGTGCCGGGCGAGCGCTACGACACGCGCTTGCGCGAGAGCTTTGCCGCGATCCTCGAAGAGGCGTTCGCCGGCACGGTCACGGATTTCTACACGCATTTCGACGAGTCGGTGCTGGCGCGCGTTCAGTTCATCATCCGGGTCACCCGCGGCGCGGTGCCGCCGGTGGACGTGGCCCGGCTCGAACAGCGCCTCGCCGACGCCGGGCGCACCTGGTCGAACCAGGTCGAGGAGGCAGCCGCCGCCGCGTTTGGCGAGGTCTCCGGCCGCGCCCGGCTGCGCCGATTGAAGCCGTTCCCGATCGCCTATCAGGTGCGCACCGCGCCGGCACAGGCGATCGCCGATCTCGACCGGATCGAGGCGGTGCTCGCCGGCGCCCCGATCGAAGCCTCGCTGCATCCGCGCCCAAATGGGGATGGCGAGGGCGCAGGCCTCAGGCTCTACCGCCTGGGCGAGCCGGCGGTCCTGTCGGACGTGTTGCCGATCCTCGAAAATCTTGGCCTGCGCATCATCGCCGAGGAGCCGTTCCGCATCGCCAGCGAAGACGGGCGCGCGGTGTGGATCCATGAATTCACGATTAGCGCCGGTGGTGGCGCCGGCGCCGTGCCGGCCGCGCTCTCCGCCGCGGTGCGCCGCCGTTTCGAGAACGCGTTGGTCGGGGTGTGGACCGGCGCCATTGAGAATGACGGCTTCAACCGGCTGGTGCTCGCGGCCGGCCTGTCGGCCCGCCAGGCCACCATATTGCGCCTTTATTGCAAGGTGCTGCGCCAGGCCGGTTCGACATTTAGCCAAAGCTACATGGAAGACACGCTGGCGCGTCATGCACCGATCGCGCGCCGCCTCGTGCATCTGTTCGAGCGGCGCTTCGATCCAGCCCGCGCTGCCAGCGCCTCCCTCGACCAGATCGCCGAAGTGCAGGCGATCGACCACGCGCTCGACCGGGTCGAGAGCCTCGACGAAGACCGCATCCTGCGCGCCTATCTGACGCTCGTCCTGAAGAGCGTGCGCACGAATTACTACCAGACCGGGCCCTCTGGCGAGCCGAAGCCGGCGCTCGCGGTCAAGCTCGCCTCGAGCGCGATCGACCTGTTGCCGTTGCCGCGGCCGCTCTATGAAATCTATGTCTACAGCCCGCGCGTTGAGGGCGTGCACATGCGCGCCGGAAAGGTGGCACGCGGCGGGATCCGCTGGTCCGACCGCAAGGAGGATTTCCGCACCGAGATCCTTGGCCTGATGAAGGCGCAGACCGTCAAGAACGCGGTCATCGTGCCGGTCGGCTCGAAGGGCGGCTTCGTGGTCAAGCGCCCGCCCGCCCAAGAGAGCCCAAACTACCGCGAGCAGTTCGCCGCGGAGGGCGTCGAATGCTACAAGATCTTGATCCGCGGCCTCCTGGACCTCACCGACAACATCGTCGCGGCCAACCCAACCAATGGCCCCGGCAACGGCGCTCACACCATCGTCCCCCCGCCGGAGGTCGTGCGCCATGAGGGCGACGACCCCTATCTCGTCGTCGCCGCCGACAAGGGCACCGCCACCTTCTCCGACATCGCCAACGCGATCGCCGAGGAATACCGCTTCTGGCTCGGCGACGCCTTCGCCTCTGGCGGCTCGGCCGGCTACGACCACAAGGCGATGGGGATCACCTCGCGCGGCGCCTGGGAACTCATCAAGCGGCATTTCCGCGAGCTGGACCGCGATATCCAGACCAGCGACTTCACAATGGTCGGGGTCGGCGACATGTCGGGCGACGTGTTCGGCAACGCCATGCTGCAGTCGCGCCACACGCGCCTCTTGGCCGCGTTCAACCATCTGCACATCTTTGTCGATCCGCAGCCCGACCCGGCGCGCAGCTTTGCCGAACGCGAGCGCCTCTTTCGCCTGCCGGGCTCGAGCTGGGCCGATTACGACCCGGCCCTGATCTCGGCGGGCGGCGGCGTCTTCGACCGGGCTCTGAAAGCGGTCCCGATCAGCGCCGAGATGAAGCGGGTTTTCGCCATCGCCGAGGACCATCTGACCCCGGCCGAGCTGATCCGCCATTTGCTGATGGCTGAGGTTGACCTGTTGTTCTTCGGCGGCATCGGCACCTTCGTCAAGGCGAAGGGCGAGAGCCATGCCGAGGTCGGCGATCGGGCCAATGACGCCTCGCGCATCGATGGCGAGAGGGTCCGCGCCACGGTGGTCGGCGAGGGCGCCAATCTCGGCGTCACGCAACGCGGCCGCGTGGCCTATGCGCTCAAAGGCGGGCATATCGACACCGACGCGATCGACAACTCGGCGGGCGTCGACCTGTCGGACCACGAGGTCAACATCAAGATATTGCTCAGCGGCGCGATCGCGGCGGGGGCGCTCGGCCGGCAGGAGCGCGAGCCGCTCCTGGCGCAGATGGCCGACGATGTCGCGGCCCTCGTATTGCGCGACAATTACCTGCAGGGCGAGGCGTTGTCGGTCGCCGAGGCGCGTGGGGTGGCCGCGCTCGATCGTCAGACGAGGCTGATCCGCGACCTCGAACGCGCCGGCCGGCTCGACCGCGCGCTCGAATTCCTGCCGGACGACGAAACTCTGGCAGCCCGCGCCGCGGGACGCCGCGGGCTGACGCGCCCCGAACTGGCGGTGCTGCTCGCCTATGCCAAGATGTCGCTCGATCACGATTTGCTCGCCTCCGACCTACCCGATCTGCCGGAACTCGCCGCCGATCTGCGCGACTACTTCCCGCCAGCGCTGCGCGAGCGCTTTGCCGCGCAGATCGCCGCGCACCCGTTGAAGCGCGAGATCACCGCGACCGTTGTCACCAACGATCTAGTCAACCGTGCCGGCCTCACCTTCATCCACGATATGCGCGCGCGCACCGGGCGCGAGGCGCCCGACATCGCGCGCAGCTACCGGATCGTCCGCGAGGTGTTCGGGCTGCCGGCGCTGTGGGCGCAAATCGAGGGGCTCGACAACCAGGTTCCGGCATCGGTGCAGACCGAGATGCTGCTGGAGATTTCCGGCCTCGTCGAGCATGGGGCTTCCTGGCTGCTGCGCGCCAACCGGCTCGATCTCGGGCGCGACATCGCCCGCTTCGCGCCGGCTACCCAGCGCCTGGCGGAAATCGTCCCGGAACTGTTGCCGCCAAGCGAGCGGGCTTTACTCGATCAGCGCGCCGCGCATTTTGCTGCCGCTGGCGTGCCGCAACCGTTGGCCGCTCGAATTGCCGGCGCAATCTTCCTCACCACGGCCTTCGAAATCGGCGAATTGGCCGAGCGCTCGGCACGACCGGTCGATCGCGCCGCGCGGATTTTTTACGGGGTCGGCGCCCGCTTTGCCGTCGACGAGATGCGCGCCGCCGCGCGCCGCCTGCCGGCCGAGACGCCGTGGCAGAAGGCCGCGGTCGAGACCCTGATCGACGATTTCTACGTCTTGCAGGCCGACCTCGCCGCGCGCGTGTTGCAATCGGGCGCCGACGGCGCCGACCCGCTCGCCGCCTGGGCCCAAGCCCATGCCGACCGGCTCGCTCCGGCCGACGCCATAGCGAGCGAATTGCGCACCGCCAGCGCCCCTGATCTTGCTATGCTCGTCGTCGCCCGGCAGCAGTTGCGCCAGGCGCTGGGGTGAAAACAACACTCCTTGCGTGACCTCAAATGGGAGGATAGCCATGAAGCTGACACGTCGTAATCTGGCCGCCGCAGGCGTGCTCGCGCTCGCCGCGCCGACCCTGATCCGATCGGCACAGGCCGAAGCCGCCGATGAGGCGGCCGTCATTCAGGCCGTCGAAGCGCTGAGAAAGGCGGGGCTGGAGCAGGACAAGGCGAAACTGACGGCGCTCACCGCCGAGCAGCTGAGCTACGGCCATTCCGATGCCCGGGTGCAGAACAAGGCCGAATACATCGACGGCGTCATGACCAGAAAAGCGATCGTCAAGTCGTTGGCGTTTCCGGACCTGAAGATCGCGATTGTCGGCAATAACGCGATCGCCCGCCATATCACCACGGTCGAGAGCGAAACCGACGGCAAACCCAACAGCATCAAGGTCGGCACCCTGAAAGTCTGGGTAAAGCAGGACGGAAATTGGAAGCTCCTGGCCAATCAGAACTACAAGCTGGCGTAGATCGGCACGGCGGTGTCGGTGCACGACTGGGGCCTTGCGTGGGGAACTCGCGGGCGATAGGTGGAGGTGTAAGGAGCGTCGCCGTTGGAACGTTGCTGGACGAGGCCCGAGGCAGGGACGTGCCGCACGGCGGCAGAGTGCGCCCAGGCTGGGCGACCGGAACGGCGGCAGGAGGAGCCAATGGATACGATAGCCGAAGAGATGGGGGCCGAAGAGACGCGCTTGCCGGCAGATATCGACGCGCAACCCGTGGTGCAGGCGGCGGCCGCGCTGCAGCCGGTGCTCCGCGAACATCACGAGGAGATCGAGCGCGAGCAGCGCTTCCCGCCGGCCCTGGTCAAGCAGCTGCACGCCGCCGGCTTCTACCGGATGGTGATCCCGCGATCGCTGGGCGGCCTAGAGGCCGACCCGCTGACCTACCTGCGCGTCGTGGAGCTGCTGGCCGAGGGCGCCGGCTCGGTCGGCTGGAACCTCGCCAACAACAGCATCGCCCAACTCGTCACGCTCGGCTTGCCGGACGAGGGCGTGCAAGAGCTCTACGGTCACCGGGGCAGCACCGCCATCGCCGGCACCGCCGTACAGGGCGGCGGGCAGGCGGTGCCGGCCCCGGGCGGCTATCGCGTCAGCGGGCGCTGGAGCTTCGGCAGCGGTTGTCAGCAGGCCGCCTGGATGCTGGGGAGCTTCCAGATCCTCGATGGTGGCCAACCGCGCCTCAGCCCCGAAGGCAAACCGCTCTACTGGCGCGGGGTCTTTGCGCGGGCCGAAGCGGAGATCGTGCCGGGGAGCTGGGACGTGGCCGGGCTGCGCGGGACCGGCAGCTTCGACTGGACGGTCGCGGACGTCTTCCTGCCGGAGCGGCGGACGATGGTCCACGCCGGAATCCCGCTGGACAACCAGTGGGAGCGCTGGCCGGGGGTCACCTACGCCTTGCCGACCCAGTGCTGGGTCGGGCCCCACCACAGCGCCGTGATCACCGGCATCGCGCGGGCCGGCATCGACGCGCTGATCGAGCTCGCCGGCGAGAAGACGCCGCGTGGCCGGACCGGTATGCTCTGCGACAATCCCCAGGTTCAGGATGCCGTTGGCCGGGCCGATGCGATGCTGAACGCCGGGCGCGCCTACCGCAGCGCGATGATCGCCGAATTGTGGACCACGGTCGCTTCCGGCAAGGAGACCACCCTAGAGCAGCGGGCCCGCTGCCGCTTGGCCTCGACCTACGCCGCCGACAGCGCGCGCCAGGCGATGGATTTGGTGTACCGGCACGGCGGCAGCACGTCGTTCCAGCGCGAGAGCCGCCTCGCCGAGTGCTGGCGCGACTTGCACGTCGTCGGCCAGACGGTCACGATCGCGCCGGAGTGGTACCCGATCGGCGGCCGGGTGTACCTGGGGATGGACCCAGGCCGGCGTCTGCGCTAACCATTACGGCATGGAATGGCCGCCAGCCGGGCGGCGTGCCTGCATCGACAAGGGGTAGCGACGATGGCTTACGAAGGCATGATTGCGGAGACCATTGCGATCAACGGCGACAAGCATCAGCCGATCTCGGCCTACGTTGCGCGGCCGTTGGGTCCAGGCCCCTTCCCGGGCATTGTGCTCATGCATCATGCCCCCGGCTGGGATGAATGGTACCGCGAGACGACCCGCAAGATGGCGCATCACGGCTATGCGGCGATCAGCCATAACCTCTATCACCGCGCCGGCGAAGGCAAAGC
>JBGPTQ010000058.1:0-8355 GCA_041490725.1 Allostellaceae bacterium
ACGATGTGGGGCGGCTCGATCGAGTTCAAGACGCCGATGCTGTGGGCGATCGGCTTCATCTTCCTGTTTACCATGGGCGGTGTGACTGGCGTGGTGCTGTCTAATGCCGGTGTCGATTACGCCCTGCACAACACTTATTACGTCGTCGCGCATTTCCATTATGTGCTGTCATTGGGCGCGGTGTTCGGGCTGTTTGCCGGGTTCTATTACTGGATCGGCAAGATGTCGGGACACCAGTATAACGAGACCTTTGGCCAGATCCATTTCTGGACGACGTTCATCGGCGTGAATTTGTGCTTTTTCCCGCAGCACTTCCTCGGTCTGGCAGGCATGCCGCGACGCATTCCCGACTATCCCGATGCCTTCGCCGGGTGGAATTACGTGTCGTCGATCGGCGCCTTCATCTCCTATGCCTCGACGCTGTTCTTCGTCTTCATCGTGTTCCACACCTTCCTCGCCGGAAAGCGGGTCGGCGCCAATTACTGGGGCGAGGGGGCCACGACGCTGGAATGGCAGGTCTCCTCGCCGCCGCCATTCCACAGCTATGAAGAATTACCGGTGATCGCGCCGGCGGCGCATTAGGGCGGGCGAGCGTGACAGCCCGGCGAGTACGGAGGTGAGCGAAATTCCCGCGACTTCTGCCGCCTCTTATGCCGGCGCAGCGGTCGGCGACTATATCCAGATCCTCAAGCCCAGGGTCATGTCGCTCGTCGTATTCACCGGTTTCGTCGGGCTCGTCGTGGCGCCGGGGCACCTCCATCCGGTGCTGGAAGCGGTTGCGGTGTTGTGCATCGCGGTGGGGGCTGGCGCATCCGGCGCGATCAATATGTGGTACGACCGCGACATCGACGCAGTGATGCGGCGGACCGCGATGCGGCCCTTGCCATCCGGACGCATGATGCCGGGCGAGGCGCTCGGCTTCGGCGTCGTGCTGGCGGTCGGCGCGGTCGCGGTGATGGGGCTGGCGGTCAACTGGGTGGCCGCCCAATTGCTGGCGCTGACCATCGCCTTCTACGTCTTCGTTTATACGATCTGGCTGAAGCGCCGCACCCCGCAGAATATCGTGATCGGCGGGGCGGCCGGTGCGCTGCCGCCGCTGATTGGCTGGGCCGCGGTCACTGGCGACGTCGGCTGGGGCGCGGTCGCGCTGTTCGCGATCATCTTTTTCTGGACGCCGCCGCATTTCTGGGCGCTGTCCTTGTACCGCGCCGCGGAATACGCCGCCGCCGGGATCCCGATGCTGCCGGTCGTCGCCGGCCCGCGCGAAACTAAGCGCCAGATGCTGCTTTATACGCTGATGCTGTGGCCGGCGACGCTGATGCCCTGGCTCTTGGGGCTCGCCGGGCCTTGGTACGCGGTGTGCGCCGGCGCGCTCAGCCTGGTGTTCAGCGGCACGGCGGTCCGGGTCTGGCATGACGACACCGAGCGCAGCGCACGGCAGATGTTTCACTTCTCGCTACTCTATCTTTTTCTGATCTTCACCGTGCTGCTGGTCGACCAAATCGGCGGAGGCGCCCGGTGACGGCCGGCGCGGTCATGGACGCCAAGGGGACCAATGAGCGCGAGCGCCGGATGCGGGCGCGCAACCGCGCGCTCCTCGCCCTGCTGCTCGCGTTGGTGGCGCTGTTTTACGTCATCACCATCGTGCGGATCAGCGGAAGCTAGGCGCTATGGCCGCACCCACGCCTCGCCGCCGCACCGCTGCCACCGTGCTGCCGCTCGCCGCGGTGGTGGCCGCGATGGTCGGGTTGTCCTTCGCCTCGGTGCCGCTTTATCGGCTGTTTTGCCAGGCCACCGGTTACGGCGGCACGACCCAGCGGGCCGCTTCCGCACCGAAAGAGGTCGCCGACGCCGTCATTACGGTGCGTTTCGATGCCGAGAGCGCGCCCGATCTCGGCTGGGAATTCCGCCCGGTCACGCCCGAGATTCGCCTTCATCCCGGCGAGCAGCGCGAGGTATTCTTCCGCGCGGTCAACCGCAGCGCCGAAGCCGTCACCGGGACGGCGACCTACAATGTCACCCCGACAAAAAGCGGGATCTATTTCGACAAGCTGCAATGCTTCTGCTTCACCGAGCAGCGCCTCCTGCCGGGCGAGAGCCGCGACATGGGCGTCGTGTTCTTCGTCGATCCCGATGTGCTGCGCGACCCGAATACCCGCGAGGTGCGCACGATAACCTTGTCCTACACGATGTTCCGGGCGCCCGATTCCGGCGCCCCGAGCGCATCGGCCGGCCGGCGCAGCCCGGCCCCGGCGGTGACCCGGGTGGTGAATTGAGCGATAAAAACAGCGATCCTGGCGGATAGACATGACTGACACCCACGCCCATGACCCCCATGCCAATGCCCATGGGCACGCCGACAGCGCTCCCAAGCACCCCTACCATCTCGTCGATCCGAGCCCGTGGCCGATCGTCGGCGCGATCGCCGCCGGTCTGCTTGCCGCCGGCGGGGTGCTCTTCATGCACGGCTATGGCTCGATCGTGATGATCATCGGCTTCATCGCCGTGCCCGCGACGATGGCGGTGTGGTGGCGCGACGTGATCCGCGAGGCGACCTTCGAGGGCCACCACACGCCGGTCGTGCAGCTCGGCCTGCGCTATGGCATGGCCTTGTTCATCGCCTCCGAGGTGATGTTCTTTTCGGCGTTTTTCTGGGCGTTCTTCTCGTCGAGCCTGTTCCCGGCCGAGGGCGTGTGGCCGCCGAAAGGCATTCACCCCTTCGATCCGTTCGAATTCCCGTTTCTCAATACGCTGATCCTCTTGCTGTCCGGCACGACGGTGACCTGGGCGCATCATTCGCTCCTGGAAGGCAATCAGAAAGGCCTGATCCAGGGGCTTACCGTGACCGTTTTGCTCGGGCTCTCCTTCACCTCGATCCAGGCTTACGAATACAGCCATGCCGCATTCCACTTCACCGGCGGGATCTATCCCTCGACATTCTTCATGGCGACCGGGTTTCATGGATTTCACGTCATCATCGGGACGATCTTTCTCGCGGTCTGCCTATGGCGCGCGACGCAGGGCCATTTCAAACCGGACCATCATTTCGGGCTGGAAGCGGCGGCCTGGTACTGGCACTTCGTTGACGTGGTCTGGCTGTTCCTGTTCGTCTGCATCTATTGGTGGGGCATGGGCAACGCCCTGCCGCTCGGTGAGTGAGGCGGGCCGCTTAGGATCGGAGCATTTGATGAGGCTTAGGTGAGCGGCGAAGCGCGCCGTTTTGCGCCGGTTCCGGTCACGCGGGCCGCGCTCCTCTGCCGGTGCCCGCGCTGCGGCGAGGGCCGCCTGTTCACCGGCCTCCTAACCGTGCGCCCGGCCTGCCCCGCCTGCGGGCTCGACTTCTCGGCCCAGGATGCGGGCGACGGCCCGCAGGTATTCGTGATTTTGTTTCTCGGTATGATCGTCGTCGGGCTCGCGGCCTGGGTCGAGCTCAAGTTCGGACCGCCGATCTGGGTTCATATGCTGCTGTGGACGCCGCTGATCCTAGCCGGCGCGATCCTCCTGCTGCGGCCGCTCAAGGCCGGTCTGATCGCGCTGCAATACCGACACGATCTGCTGCATATCCCGCCCGCGACATGAGCATGAGCGGGTTTCGCCCGCGCCTCGCGCCGACGCTGTTCACGGTCCCGGTCGTCCTATTCTGCGCCGCGCTCGGGGTGTGGCAGCTCGAGCGCCTGGAATGGAAGCAGGGCCTCATCGCCCAGCGCGAGGCGGCGGTGGCGGCGGCCCCGGTCGCGCCACCGCAAACCCTCTTGGATGCCCGCGCGCTCGAATTTCACCCGGTCTTCGATGCCGGCGTGTTCCTCCACGACAAGGAGATTTTTCGCAACGCGATCGGGCCGGAGGGCGGCGCCGGCTTCGACGTGCTGACCCCGCTGCGCGAGGGGGGCGGCCGCATCGTGTTCGTCAATCGCGGCTTTGTCCCGACCGAGATCAAGGACCCGGCAAGGCGCACGGCGGGCCAGCCCGCCGGGACTGTCCGGGTCGCCGGCCTGTTGCGGCTGCCGCCGGATGGGAAGCCGGGTTGGTTCGTGCCGGACAACCGCCCGGACCGCAATTACTGGTTCTGGGTCGACCTCGGGGCGATGGGCGCGGCCGACGGCCTCAGCAATGTGGCGCCGATCTATATCGATGCCGATGCGACCCCGAACCCGGGCCTCTGGCCCCGGGGCGGCCTCACCCCGCTCACCTTGCCCAACGATCACCTGCAATACGCGATCACCTGGTTTTCGCTCGCGGTCGCGGCGCTCGTGATCTATCTGCTGTCGCAACGCGGCGGTACCCAGCGGGCGATAACAAGGGACGATGCCAGGGGCGATGCCAGGGGCGATGACGGCCTATCCGGAACTTGAAGCGCGCTTTCGCCGCCTCGGCGCGGTCGAGGAGGCGATCGCGATGCTGCATTGGGACGCCGCCGCTGTCATGCCGCCGGGCGGCGCGGCAGCGCGCGCCGAGCAGCTCGCCACCTTGCCTATACGCTGGGCGCGCTAATCGCGGCCCAGCTTTTCGCCGCCGCGCGCGCCGCGATTCCGGGCCTCGCCGAGGGGATCGGGCGCGGCGAGTTCGCGCCGCTCTTCGAGTGGCTGCGGCACAATGTCCATGCCCGGGGGTCGCTGCTGTCGACCGCCGAGTTGGTCGAAACGGCGACCGGCTCGCCGCTCGGCACCACCGCCTTCGAGCGCCATCTGCGCGAGCGCTATCTCGGCTAGAGCCTGATTGCCCAGGGAGTTGGCGCATTCCTCGCGGCTGAAGGGGTCGAGGAGTGCGTCGATGCCTCTCCTTGTGTCTTCGCTCTTCAGCCCACGGCCGAAGTCTGGACCCGCGGGCTGCTATGACAAGCAGAAGAGGCGAGCGTATTGCCATACGGGAGACGCTAAAATTGCCATATTTGTGGATGATAATGCGCGATGGAACAAGGGTTGCTTCGGAAACCAGCCTGGAGACACGGGATGTCTGACACGCAATCTCTAAAACCGCAACCTGCGCGCCGCACCATCGAGCTGCACCAATCCGTAACGGAAGCGTCGCTGCTGACGTGCTGCAAAACGCCGGGTGGGTCGCGCGAGGCGACACCGACCGCCTCGGATTTATCAAGCAAAACTATGGGCTTGAAGTTGCTCGCTCCGACCGGCAAAACCTGTGCGCGAGAGATCTGCTGCTGATTCCTTGCAGATGCAGCGGAGGGCAGATCGATGACCCAACCGGCGATTGAGGCCTCCACGGTTCGGCCATGCTCTGGCCCCCTGTCGCGACGCGAAGGTTTACAGGGCTGCGTTAACCGGCATATGTCATGCGCCGCGGCCGAACGCGCGGTGCGCGGGCGAGACGAAGCCGTCGGCAGGGCGTTTAGCGGGGGCCAACGCTAACGGGGGAGCCCAATTGTTCGATACAGCCGTCCATCAGCCGGTGCGCCTTAGCGACCGCAACGCAGAGCGCGACCGGTTCGAAGCCATTCGCCACCAGACCGAGTCCCTGGCCGCCAATCTGACGCCCGAGGATCAGGCGATCCAGTCGATGCCCGAAATCAGCCCGACGAAGTGGCATCTGGCGCATACCAGCTGGTTTTTCGAGACCTTTATTCTCGGCCCCCACGACCCCGGCTACCGGGTGTTCGATCCGGCCTTCGCCTATCTGTTCAACTCCTATTACGAGGCGGTCGGCCCGCGCCATCCGCGCCCGCAGCGGGGCCTCTTATCGCGCCCGACGGTGGATGCGGTCGGCGCCTATCGCGACCACGTCACGACCGCGATGCTGCGCCTGATCGAGCGAGCCGGCGAGGCGGTATGGCGCGAGGCGGTGCCGCGACTCGAGCTCGGCCTCAACCACGAGCAGCAGCATCAGGAGCTGATCCTGATGGACATCAAGCACGTGTTCTCGGTCAATCCGCTGCTGCCCGCCTACCAGGCACCGCAGCTCCATGCGTTGGCTTCGGCCGTCGCGACGCCCGGCTGGGTCGAGTTCGCCGGCGGGCTCGAGGAAATCGGGCATTCGGGCCCGGGTTTCGCCTTCGATAACGAGGGGCCGCGCCACAAGGTCTGGCTCGACCCGTTCCGCCTCGCCAGCCACCCGGTCTCGTGCGGCGAATACCTGGAATTCATCGCCGATGGCGGGTATCGCCGGGCCGAATTCTGGCTGTCGGACGGCTGGACGACGGTGCAGCAGCAGGGTTGGCAGGCGCCGCTCTACTGGCGCGATGAGGACGGCGAGTGGCTCCTCTTCACCCTGTCGGGCGAGCGGCATATCGAACCCGCCGAGCCGGTCTGCCATGTCAGCTTCTACGAGGCTGACGCCTTCGCGCGCTGGGCCGGCAGGCGCCTGCCAACCGAGGCCGAATGGGAGGTCGCGGCCGGGCCAATGGGCCCAGGCGGCGATGGCGGCGTGCCGCTCGCCGGCAACCTCGCCGACAGCCGCTATTTCCATCCCCGTCCCGATCATGCCCGCGATGGCAGCAAACCGGCGCTGCGCCAGATCATCGGCGACGTTTGGGAATGGACCGCGAGCCCCTATACCGCCTATCCGCGCTTTCGCCCGGTGGCGGGAGCGATCGGCGAATACAACGGCAAATTCATGTCGAACCAAATGGTCTTGCGCGGCGGTGCGGCGGTGACGCCGGCCGGCCATATCCGTTTCACCTATCGCAATTTCTTCCCGCCCTCGGCGCGCTGGGCGTTCTCGGGGCTGCGGCTCGCAGAGGATGTTTAGGGATGGATGGTGGCGTCTTCGCCTTTCACGACCTGGCGCCGAGCGAGGAGAACTTTCGCGATGCGGTGCTCGCCGGGCTCGGCCATGCACGCAAGTCGCTGCCCTGCAAATTCTTCTATGATGCGCGCGGATCGGCCTTGTTCGAGCAGATCTGCCGCCTCCCGGAATACTACCTGACCCGCACCGAGATCGCGATCCTCGAGGAAAATGCCGGCGCAATCGCGGAATATATCGGCGCCCATTGCCGGCTCGTCGAATTGGGCAGCGGCGCCAGCCGCAAGGTGCGCATCCTCCTGGAGGCGTTAGAGGCGCCGGCGGCCTATGTGCCGGTCGACATCTCGCGTGACCATTTGCGCGAGGCCGCGGCGCAGCTCGCCGCCGATTTCCCCGAGCTGCCGGTCATCGCGGTGTGCGCGGACTATACCCGTCCGTTCCCGTTGCCGCCGCTGCCCGGCCCCTCTGGCAAGCGGGTCGGCTTTTTCCCGGGATCGACGATCGGCAATTTCGAGCCCGACGCGGTCGTCCGTTTCCTCGATCACTGCGCCGATCTGCTCGGACCCGAGGGGGAGATGCTGATCGGGGTCGACCTCAAGAAAGACCCCGCCATTCTCAATGCCGCCTATAACGACCGGGCCGGCATCAACGCCGCCTTCAACCTCAACCTGTTGGAGCGGGTCAACCGCGAGCTCGGCGGCGATATCGAGATCGACCATTTCGAGCATCTGGCCTTCTACAACGAGGGAAAAGGCCGGATGGAGCTCTATCTGAAAAGCCTCGCCGATCAGACCGCAACAATCGCCCGCCGCCATTTCCGTTTCGCCGAGGGCGAGCTGATCCACACCGAGAACTCATACAAATACGCGATTCCCGAATTCCGCGCGCTCGCCGCCCGCGCCGGCTTCCGCGCCGTCCACACCTGGACCGACCGCGGCGAACTGTTCAGCGTGCACTACTTCCGGCAGGGATAGGGGGATATCGCCGCCGCTCCTATTCCCTCTCCCGCACCGCCGGATTGGCGTCAGCCCCCACCGCCCGCCGCTGCGCGGCGTGCTCCCTCCCCTGCTTGCGGGGGAGGGTTGGGGTGGGGGCTTGGACTCATGCCGTCGCGGCGCCGTCCACCGGCAACGCCGCCCCCGAGACGAAGGACGCTTCGTCGGACAGGAGGAACAGCGCGGCGTTGGCGATCTCCTCGGGCTGGCCGGTGCGGCGCATCGGGTTCTGCTGGCCGCGCTGCACGACGAGTTGCTCCTTGTCCATCCCAGAGGTGCGCTGCTGGTCGGGGCGGGCGACAAAGACGCGGAGCATCGGCGTGTCGATGGGCCCCGGGCAGATCGCGTTGACCCGGATCTTTTCCGGCGCCAGGCGCTTGGCCAGCGAGCGCACGAAGCCGATGACGCCGAACTTCGCCATCGAATAGACCGGGCTGAACGCCGAGCCGACCAGGCCCGAGGTCGAGGCGGTGAAGAGCAATGCGCCGCCACCGCGCGCCCGCAGTTCCGGGATCGCCGCCTCGGTTGTCACCAGGATGGTGCGCAAATTGAGGTCGATCGCGATCTCGAAATCGGCCATGTCGATGCCCTCGATCGAGGCCGGGCCGGGATGGCCGACATGGTCCCACACGAAATCGAGCCCGCCAAAGGCGTTGGCGGTGCG
>JBGPTQ010000059.1:0-8246 GCA_041490725.1 Allostellaceae bacterium
GGGGCGAAATACCCGCCCCCGAGACGCCACTTAACGATCCCCTGCCGTTATTGTGTCCTTGGTGGGGCCCCCGTAACCGTCGCGGATTCGCCGCGGGCCTCTCTGTCTCCGCAATACCGGAGGGGCCCTCCACTCAGTGGTACCTGTCAGGCGCGTGCCGGCAGCTCGGCGATTTCGCGCCCGAGGGCGGCGAGCGCGGTCGCGATGATGTGGCGGGCGTTGAGCCCGGCGGTGTCGTATTGCGCATTCGGGCTATCGTGCTCGAGGAACACATCGGGGAGGACCATCGTGCGGATCTTCAGCCCGTGATCGAGCTGCCCGGTCATCGCCAGATGATGCAGCACATGGCTGCCGAAGCCGCCGATCGCGCCTTCCTCGATCGTGATGACGACCTCGTGCTCACGCACGAGACGGTTGATCAGGTCGGTATCGAGCGGCTTGGCAAAGCGCGCGTCCGCCACCGTCGTCGATAACCCGTAGGCACCCAACTCCTGCGCTGCCTTGAGGCATTCAGAGAGCCGTCCGCCGAAGTTCAACAGCGCGATGGTGGTGCCCTCGCGCACGATGCGGCCGCGGCCGATCTCGAGCGGCACGCCGGTTTCCGGCAAGTCCACGCCGATCCCGTCGCCACGCGGGAACCGTACGGCCGATGGGGCATCATCAATTGCGACGCAGGTCGCGACCATATGGACCAGCTCGGCCTCGTCGCCGGCCGCCATGATGATGAAACCAGGCAGACAGCCCAGATAGGTCACGTCGAACGAGCCGGCATGGGTCTGGCCGTCGGCGCCGACGAGGCCAGCGCGGTCGATCGCAAAGCGCACCGGCAGTTTCTGGATCGCGACATCGTGCACGATCTGGTCATAGGCGCGCTGCAGGAAGGTCGAATAGATCGTCGCGAACGGCTTCATGCCCTCGGCGGCGAGGCCGGCGGCAAAGGTCACCGCGTGCTGCTCGGCGATGCCGACATCGAAGCAGCGTTTGGGGAATTTGTCGCCGAACAGGTTAAGCCCGGTGCCCGACGGCATCGCCGCGGTGATCGCGACGATGCGCTCGTCCTTCTCGGCTTCCTTGATCAGCGATTTGGCGAAGACGCTGGTGTAGGACGGCGCCTTCGAGCTCGATTTGGCTTGCGCGCCGGTCACCACGTCAAATTTGGCGACGCTGTGCCACTTGTCGTCGGCCTGCTCGGCGGAGAGATAGCCGTGGCCCTTCTCGGTCACGACGTGGATCAGCACCGGCCCGGTTTCGGCGCTGTCGCGAACGTTCTTCAAGACCGGCAGCAGGTGGTCGATGTTGTGGCCGTCGATCGGGCCGACATAGTAGAAACCCAGCTCTTCGAACAAGGTGCCGCCGGTGACGAAGCTGCGCGCCAGCTCCTCGGCCCGCCGCGCCATGTGTTCGAGGCGCTTCGGCAGATGGCGCGCCGCCTCGCTGGCGAGATGGCGCAGCGACAGAAACGATTTCGATGACAGCACGCGCGACAAATAGGCGCTCATCGCGCCGACCGGCGGCGCGATCGACATGTCGTTGTCGTTGAGGATCACGATGAGGCGCGAATCCATCGACCCGGCGTTGTTCATCGCCTCATAGGCCATGCCGGCGCTCATCGCCCCGTCGCCGATCACCGCGATGACGTTGCGGTGCTCACCCTTGAAGTCGCGCGCGACGGCCATGCCAAGACCGGACGAGATCGAGGTCGAGCTGTGCGCCGCGCCGAACGGGTCGTATTCGCTTTCGGACCGCTTGGTGAAACCCGACAGCCCGCCGCCTTGGCGGATCGTGCGGATGCGGTCGCGCCGGCCGGTCAGGATCTTATGGGGATAGGCCTGATGGCCGACATCCCAGATCAGCCGATCGTGCGGCGTGTCGAAGACATAATGCAGCCCCACGGTCAGCTCGACCACCCCGAGCCCCGCGCCGAAATGGCCGCCGGTGATCGAGACGGCGTCGATCAGCTCGGCGCGCAGCTCGTCGGCAACCTGCCGCAGATCGGACTCGGGCAACCGCCGCAGATCAGCGGGCACGTTGATCCGATCGAGGAGCGGCGTCCGGTTGGAGATGTGGTGGCCTGGCGTTTGATCCAAAGTTGGGCTCCTCACGTTCGGCGGTTTACGACGAATCGTGCCACTTGTCTCAAAAGTTCCGCTCTTTGCTCGAACAAATCAAGATGGGCTACCGCCTGATCGACCAGCAGCCCGGCCTGGGTGCGCGCCCGCTCGACCCCGAGGATCGAGACGAAGGTGGCCTTTCCGGCTGCGGCGTCGGCCCCGACCGGCTTGCCGGTTTCGGCTGCGGAGCCTTCGACGTCGAGCAGATCGTCGGCAATCTGGAAAGCAAGGCCGAGATCGTGCGCGTAACCGCGCAGCGCGATGCGCAGCTCGCTCGCCGCCTTCCCTAGAATAGCGCCGGCTTCGCAGGAGAACGCGATCAGCGCCCCGGTCTTCATCCGCTGCAATCGGGTGATGGCGCCGATGTCGAGCGGCTGCCGCTCGCCGATCAGGTCGATCATCTGGCCGCCCACCATGCCCGCGGCGCCGGAAGCGGTCGCGAGGGCGGAGACGAGCTGGCAGCGCACCGCCGGGTCGCCGTGGGTGTCGTGGTGCGCCAGCACCTCAAAGGCGATCGTCAACAGCCCGTCGCCGGCGAGCACCGCGGTCGCCTCGTCGAACTGCTTGTGACAGGTTGACCGGCCGCGGCGCAGATCGCTGTTGTCCATCGCCGGCAGATCGTCATGGATCAAGGAATAAGCGTGCACCATCTCGATCGCCGCCGCGACCTGAAGCGCGCTGCGCCGCGCCACCCCGAAGAGCCGCGCGCCGGCCAACACGAGCAACGGCCGCAGGCGCTTTCCCGGGGCTAGCGCTGAATAGCGCATGGCCTCGTAAACCCGCGACTCGAGACCGGGCGGGACCACGAGCAGGCGCTCGATCAGTGCGTCGGTGAGCCGGGTCGCAACCGATGTCGCATCGGCGACCGAAACGGTATCCGGCCAGAGCGTCTCGGTCACAGCGCCTCTCGAACCGGCTTCATCGCGCGGCTCCCGGTTAATCGAGCTTGGCCGGCTCGGCGGCCACGGCGCCATCGGGGCCGATGACGATGCGGTCAACGCGCTGCTGCGCCTCGTTGAGCTTGTGTTCGCAATGTCGCTTCAGCTGGGCTCCCCGCTCATAGCACTGGATGGCGTCATCGAGCTTGACTTGGCCGGCTTCCAGGCGCCGCACGATCTGCTCCAATTCAGCGAGCGCGTCCTCGAAGCTCATTACCGCGATGTCGGCGGATAGGGTCGGATCGCTCATCTGCACCCTACTCAACACAATAAAAGGCAGAAGTGGTGCGCGTCTCGGTATCGTAACGCGCGAATACCGCGTCTCGTTGCGAAATTACAACAGCCAGGCTCACACCGACATCAACACGCGGATGTGAGCGGCCGCGCTCGCGCCGAGCGCGGGGAGATCGTAGCCGCCCTCGAGCGTCGAGACCACGCGGCCTCTGGCATGATGCCGGGCGATCTCCATCAGCTGCTCCGTTATCCAGGTGTAATCGGACTCATCCAGCAAGAGTTCCGCGAGGGGGTCGCTCCGATGCGCGTCGAACCCGGCCGAGATCAGCACCATCTCGGGCCGGAACGCGTCGAGCGCGGGGAGGATCTCGCGGCTGACGCCGAGCCGGAACTGGCGCGACCCGGCCAGCCGCGGCAAGGGCACGTTGACGATGTTGCCGACTCCGGTCTCGCTCGCCCTGCCGGTGCCGGGATAGAGCGGGAACTGATGGGTCGAGGCGTAGAACAGGCTCGCATCGTCGGCGAATCGGGCCTGCGTGCCGTTGCCGTGATGGACGTCGAAATCGATGACCGCGACGCGGGCGAGGCGGTGCGCCTCGCGCGCCCGCAGCGCGCCGATCGCGACGTTGTTGAACAGGCAGAAGCCCATCGCCCGCCCCGGTTCGGCGTGATGGCCGGGCGGGCGCACCGCGCAGAAGGCGGTGTCGGCCTCGCCCGTCACGACTGCGTCGACCGCGGCGACGACCGCCCCGGCGGCGCGCAGGGCGGCTCGGCCCGAGGCTGGCGACAGTATCGTGTCGGCATCGATCCCGACATGGCCGGCCGAGGGCACCGCGGCGAGCATCCGCTCGACGAAGCGGCGCGGGTGGACCCGGGCGATGTCGTCGATTTCCGCTTCGGGCGCCTCGCGCCGCTCCAGCCGGGCGAATTCGGGCATGTCGAGGGCTTCCAGCACCGCCTGCAGCCGGGCCGGCGATTCGGGGTGATGGCGGCCCGGGTCGTGTTCGAGACAGGCCGGATGGGTATAGAGCAGGGTCGTCATGGTTGGCGCTCGTCAGGCGGTTCGCCGCAAGTGTCGCACAAACCTCGATCTGTCTGAATGCCGCACGCTATTCATCGCCGGCGGAGCGCGAGGATCGCCAGGGCGGCCCAGCCGATGATCAGCGCGATGCCGCCGAACGGCGTCACCCAGCCAAGCCAGCGAGCCGCGCCTGCGGCCAGCGCGAAGAGGCTCCAACTAAACAACACGATGCCGGCGGCAAAACTCCATCCGGCAACCACCGCAGTGCCGCGCCGCGGCTCGCGGCCCTGCGCCAGTGCGATCAACGCAATCAGCGCCGCGGCATGGACCATGCCGTAGAGCGCTCCGGTGCGCAGCAGCTCTGCGGCTTTCGGATCGTCGGCGAGATGGGTGGCGAAAGCGCCGGCGACCACGGACGCGACGCCGCTCAGCCCGGCGATCGCCAGCCATACCCGGATCATGGCACCATCGACCTTTCGCGCAGCACCGCGTGGTAAAGCGCCAGGGTCTGGCGAGCCACGCCCTCCTCGCCGAACTCGCGCTCGACCAGAGCCCGCCCGGCGCGGCCCATCGCCTGACGGCGCGCCGGATCTCGGACGAGCGCGGCGAGCGCCTCGGCGAGGCCGGCGATGTCATGCGGCATCACGAGGAGGCCGGTCTCGCCCGCCCACACCACCTCGCGGCAGCCCGGCATATCGGCGGCGACGATCGCCCGGGCACAGGCGGCCGCCTCGAGCAGCGCCTTCGGCACGCCCTCGCCATAGGTCGAGGGCAATACCGCGATCGCGGCGCGGCGCCACACCGCGCGCACATCCTCCACCCGCCCGACCCATTCGACCCCCGGCTCGGCGGCGAACGCCGACAGCGCCGCTTCAGAGAGCGAGTCGCGATTGTCGGGGTCGGTCGGGCCGGCGAGCACCAGTTCGACCGCCAAGCCTCGGGCGCGCAGCCGGCGCACCGCGGCGACCGCGTCGAGGACGCCCTTGCTGCGCAACATCCGGGCCACCAGCGCGACCGTCACGGTCGTCCCGGGCGGGTCGGGCAACGGCGCGAAATGGCTGGTATCGACGCCCGAGCCGCGGATCAGCACGATCCGCGCCGAAGCGATGCCGAGCCCGGCAAGCGCGGCGCCGTCCTCCGGGTTCTGGACGATGACCCGGCCGCCCTCGGTAGCGCAGCGCACGGCCCAGCCCAAAGCCAACTGGCCAAGCCCGGCAAGACGCGACGTTGACGCCAGGCCCGAGCCGAGGCCAGTCACCGCTGCGATCTGCGCCGGTCGCCCGGCGCCGCGCGCAAACGCAAGCCGCGCCGCAATGCCGCCGAACAGCACCGGCTTCAGCGCGACGTGATGGACGATATCCGGCCGCTCGCGGCGATAGAGCGCGGCGATGGCGGCGACCGCGCGGACGATGCCGACAATCCCGTCGCCGCGCCGGCGCCACGGCAGCGGGCACAGCCGGAACCCCTCGGCGCGGATCCGCTCAGCGTGATCCTGCACCCGCGTCGCGACGACGATTTCGAACCCCGCCGCGCGCGCGGCGCGCGCCACTGGCAGGCGGTGCGACCAGAAATACCAATCCTCGGTGACCAGGAAGAGCAGCTTCGGCCGCGCCTCCAAATCCGGCGGCGGGGCGGCGGCGATCGGGACGGTCGGGGTCAGCAGCACGCGCAAACCGATCAAACATGCGGAGCACACGGGGCGCGGGCTTGCCGCGCGGCGCCGTCCTGTTTAATCCATTGCCGGCGCGATCGCTCGCGGAAACGCCAAGCAGGATAGGAGAACCGGGCGTGGCGCGGATCCTGGTGACCGGAGCGGGCGGGTTCATCGGCCGCGCCTTGTGCCCCGGCCTTGCCGCGCGCGGCCACCGGGTGATCGCCGGGCTGCGCGGTGGTCTGGCCCCTGGGGCGCCGCCCATCAAGGGGGCGGAGCCCCGAATCTTGGGCGAGATCGCGCCAGGGCCGAACTGGTCCGGCGCGTTGGAAGATGTCGACCTTGTCATCCATCTGGCCCAACGGGCACATCGCCGGGCGACCGGGCGCGCCCTCGCCGGCGAGCCGGCAGCCGCCGCCGCCCTCGCCCGCGGCGCCGCGCAAGCCGGCGTGCGCCGGTTTCTTTATATGAGCTCGATCAAGGCGATGGGGGATGCGACCCCGCCCGGCCGGCCGTTTTGCGCCGACGATCCGCCGCGGCCCGACGATGCTTATGGCCGGGCGAAGCTTGCCACTGAGCGCGCGCTGGCCAAAGTCGCCGGCGAGACCGGTCTCGAACTCGTCATCCTGCGCCCGCCGCTCGTCTACGGCCCGGGGGTCGACGGCAATTTCCGGGCGCTGGTGCGGCTCGCCGGAAGCGGCCTGCCGCTACCCTTCGCCGCGCTCGACAACCGCCGCAGCCTCGTTTTTCTCGACAACCTCGTCGAATTAGTGGCCGCGGCGGCGCTGCATCCCGCCGCTGCCGGGCGGGTTCTGCTGGCGGCTGACGGGGTCGATCTATCGACCCCGGCGCTGATCCGCATCCTGGCGCAGGGCCAAGGCCGGGCGGCGCGGCTCTTCGCGTTGCCCGAATTTGTCTTTGCCGCGATGCGCCGGCTTCCCGGGCTCGGACCGGCGATTTCCCGACTGACCTTGTCCTTGCAGGTCGATGACGGCGCGACCCGCGCCGTTCTCGGCTGGAGCCCGCCCTTCGCCGCCGAAGCGGGGCTGCTCGCGACGGCGCGCGCCGTTGCCGCGCGATAAGCGCACTAACCCGTTTCCCGCCCCGGGGAGTTCCCAGGAAACTATCGGCGATCTGTCATCGCCGGGCGCGGCGCGCTATATCGCGCATGCCATGATCGAGGTTGCGGAAAGGACCTTGCTGTGCCGAGCTTCGATATCGTTTCCCGGGTCGATCTCGCCGAAGTCGACAATGCGCTGGCCGGCATCGACCGCGAGATCGCGACCCGGTTCGACTTCAAGGGCAGCAAATGCACGATCGAGCGCAAGGAGGGCGAGATCGGACTGGTTGCCGATGATGAGCTAAAGCTCAAACAGATGCACGAACTCTTGAAGGTGCACCTGACCCGGCGCAAGGTCGAGCCCGGCGCGCTCGATTACGGCAAGCCGGAGAAGGCCGCGGGCAATACCGTGCGCCAGACGATCCAGTTGCGCCAGGGCATCGACGCGGTGCTGGCGCGGCAACTGGTGCGCGAGATCAAGGACAGCAAGCTCAAGGTGCAGGCCGCCGTGCAGGGCGGCGAATTGCGCATCACCGGCAAGAAGCGCGACGATCTGCAAGGCGCGATCGCCCTGATCCGCGGGCTGAAGATCGAGCAGCCGCTGCAATATGTGAATTTTCGCGAGTAGCCCCGGCCGCCGAGCCCCGGGGCCGAGCGCATCGGCGGCGCTTGATCGCGGCGGGCCCAGCGGCTATCTAGGCAGCGGCCGAGGCGCCAAACAGGGGTCCCCTTCGTCTAGAGGCCTAGGACACCGCCCTCTCACGGCGGCAACACCGGTTCGAATCCGGTAGGGGACGCCAAGGTTTTCAGATAGTTAGATGGAGAGCAGGCCGTCTCAGTCGCCCTATACGACAAATATACGGCGTAGGTGTTCCCGGACGCAGGTGGACGAAGCGCTAAATCCGGGCGCCCTTGGTCGTGTCGCCGTGTTGGTCTGGCACCCGCCAGGGCGGGAGGGAGGGAGGTGCCATCGGGGGCGATGGGACGCGAATAAGCCGGATCGCGTTACGCCTCCCTCCCGCCCCGCCGCAAAAACAATTTACGCCCGACTAGGGTCTGTTGAGATTTGGGATTCCCCCGAGCTAGATATTGTGATTCAAGCTTGGGATGGACCGATATGTGCTGAGCGATGCCCAGTGGGCGAAAATGGAACCGCATTGCCGGGGGAAGAAATCCGACCCCGGTCGCAGCGGCAAGGATAACCGGCGCTTTGTCGAAGCGGTGTTGTGGA
>JBGPTQ010000060.1:0-8216 GCA_041490725.1 Allostellaceae bacterium
AATCGGCGACATGCACCACCTGCCGCGTCAGGATCGCGCGCGCCGTCACGCTGCCACGGCCGGGCGGGATCGGAAAGACGCCGCGGACCGCGTCCAGCTCGTCGGCGGTCCAGTCGTAATCGGCCACAAGATGGATCAGCGAGCCGTCGAACCGGAAGACGCCGCCGGCGGTCGCGCCGCACAGCGTCGTCGCGGCGCGGGCGATCGCGTCGAAGGTCGGCTGGACATCGGTCGGCGAACCGGAAATGACCCGCAAGATCTCGGCCGTGGCGGTCTGGCGTTCGAGCGCCTCGCGCTGCTCGGTCAAAAGCCGGGTGTTTTCGATCGCGATGACCGCCTGGTCGGCAAAGGTGCTGACCAGCGCGATCTGTTGCTCGGTAAACGGCTCGACCCGCCGATGCGCAAGGGTGATGACGCCAATCGTCTCGCCCTGTCGCACCAGCGGCACGCCGAGCGTGGTGCGTATGTTGCCGAGGGTTTGTACCTCGGGCAGGGCGTATTCGGGGTCGGCGGCGATGTCGGCGATTTGGACGACGCGGCCTTCGAGCGCCACGCGCCCGGCGGTGCTGCCACGGCCAGGAACCAATGATCGTTCTCGCAGCGGCGCATCTAATTCAGGCGTGAGCGCGACCGTGGCCACATACCGAAATACGTCGCCTTGCCGGATCGCAAGCGCCCCCTCTGCATTGCCGCAAAGTCGCGAGGCGGTTTCGAGCAGAGCGTCGAGCACCGGCTGCAGGTCGAAGGTCGAGCGGCTGATGACCTTCAAGACATCGCTCGTCGCGGTCTGGTATTCGAGCGATTCTTCGAGGTCGCCGGTGCGCTGCCGCAACTCGCCGAGGAGCCGCGCATTCTCCATCGCGATGACCGCCTGCGCGGCGAAGCTTTCGAGGAGCGCGATCTCCTTGCCGGAAAATGGCCGCATCTCCAGCCGGTTCGCACTGAAATACCCGAGCAGGGTGCTGTCCTTGCGCAGCGGCACGAACAGCATGGTACGAACGCCCTGCTCGGCGGTGCCGATGCGCTTCGGATCATCCCGTTCCCACACCGCCTCGGCCACCAGATCGGGAATGTGGATGACGGCTACATCGCGGACCAACCGTGCGTGGGGGCTGTTAGGCAGCGGGCGGAACGGCTGACGCAGCAATCCGGCCAGCGGCTCGGCGATCCCATGCGTCGTCACCGCCCGCAGATTCTCGCCGTCGTAGGTTCCCAGCATGCCGTTGGTGACGCCGCAGAGGCGATGCGCCTTCTCCAGGATCGCCTCGAACACCGGCGCGAGATCGCCGGGCGACGAATTGATGACCTGGAGGATCTCGGCGGTCGCGGTCTGCTGCTCCAACGCCTCGCGGGTCTCGGTCAACAGTCGCGTGTTCTCGATCGCGATGACGGCCTGATCGGCAAAGGTGCGGACCAGCTCGATCTGGCGCTCGGTGAACGGCTCGACGCGCTGGCGCGCCAGCGAAAGTACGCCGATTGGCTCGCCTTCGCGTAACAGCGGCACGCCCAGGGAAGTGCGCTGTTTCCCGAGCGTAATCGACCCCTCAGGATATTCCGGATCGGCAGCCACGTCGTCAACATGGATCGGCCGGCGTTCGAGGGCAGCTCGCGCGGTGACGGTCCTAGGCGGCAGTGTGATCGGCCCGCGCGACCGCAGGTCTGCTTCGTATTCTTCGGGAAAGCCGGAATTCGCGGCCAATTCATAGAGTTCGCCTTGGCGGCGGAAGATTACCGCCTGGTCGGCGCCGCAGAGCCGTGCGGCGGTTTCGACGAGCGTGTCGAGTACCGGCTGGAGATCAAAGGTCGAGCGGCTGATGACCTTCAAGACGTCGCTCGTCGCGGTCTGGTATTCGAGCGATTCCTGGAGATCGCCGGTGCGCTCGCTCAGTTCGTTGAACAGCCGGACATTCTCGATCGCGATCACCGCCTGGTCGGCGAAGGTCTTCAAAAGGTCGATCTGCTTGTCGCTGAACAGCTCGATCTCCCGACGGGTGACGGTGATCGCACCGATCGGATTGCCGTCGCGCAGCATCGGCACCGAGAGCGTGGTGTGCAGCCCAACGTGGGCGAGGCTCAGATGCTCGAATTCGGGATCGGCGGCGGGATCGGCGATGTGCACCACCTCCCGCGTCATGATCGCGCGCGCCGTCAGGCTGCCGCGGCCCGGGGGGAGCGGAAATACGCTGTAGGCCGCATCGAGCTCGGCGGCGGTCAAGCCGTAATGGGCGACAAAGTGGATCAGCGAGCCGTCGAACCGAAGCACCATGCCGCTGGTCGCGCCGCACAGCGTCGTCGCCGCGGCGGCGATCGCGTCGAAGGTCGGCTGGACATCGGTCGGAGAACTCGAAATGACCCGCAGGATCTCGGCCGTCGCGGTCTGGCGCTCCAGCGCCTCGCGCTGCTCGGTCAACAGCCGCGCATTCTCCATTGCGATCACCGCCTGCGCGGCGAAATTCTCCAAGAGCGCGATCTGCTTGTCGGAGAACGGCCCCAGCTCCTGGCGATGGGCGGTGATGTAACCGAGCAAGGCACCGTCTTTCCGCAACGGCACAACCAAAGCGGCGCGACTACCCGCCTCGAAAGCAACCCGACCTATCGGGGTGTCCGCAGCTGCCGCATAATCGGGGATATGGACGAGGCGATCGCCGCGCAGCAGGGCCTCATGGGTGAACGCGGCGCCGGGGCGGGTCGGTTGCCGCACCAGTCTGGCGAACGCCTCCGACATTCCATGCGTAGCGACCGCGCGAAAATATTCGCCGTCATAGGTCACCAACGCACCATGGACCACCCCGCAGAGACTATGCGCCTTCTCCAATATCGCATCGAACACCGGCGCGAGGTCGCCGGGCGAGGAATTGATGACCTGCAACACCTCGGCGGTCGCGGTCTGCTGTTCGAGCGCCTCGCGCGTCTCGGTCAACAGGCGGGTGTTTTCGATCGCGATGACCGCCTGGTCGGCGAAGGTGCGGACCAGCTCGATCTGCCGCTCGGTAAACGGCTCGACCCGCTGTCGGGCAAGGTAAATAACGCCGATCGGCTCACCCTCGCGCAACAGCGGCACGCCGAGCCCGGTGCGCATCCCACCGATGGTGATCACCTCGGGCAAAGCGAATTCCGGGTCGGCGGTGAGGTCGGCAATCTGGACCGCTTGACGCTCAAGCACAGTCCGACCGACGACGCTGCCGCGCCCGGGCTCGAAGGTGAGTTTTCGCACGGCGACGTTCCATTCCGGCGAAAACGCAAAGGTCGCCGCTACCCGATAGACATCGCCATCACGTTTCGCAATGTGCCCCATCTCGGCGCTGCACAGCCGCGCGGCGGTCTGCAACAGCGTATCGAGCACCGGTTGCAAGTCGAAGGTCGAGCGGCTGATAACCTTGAGCACATCGCTGGTCGCGGTCTGGTATTCGAGCGATTCTTCGAGATCGCCGGTGCGCTCGCGCAATTCACCGAGCAGCCGCGCGTTCTCCATCGCGATGACCGCCTGCGCGGCGAAATTCTCCAAGAGCGCGATCTGCTTATCCGAAAACGGCCGCACCTCTTGTCGGGAAATTGCGAAGACGCCAAGCAGGGCCTCGTCCTTGACGAGCGCGACGAAGATGATGGAGCGGATGCCGCCGATGTCGACAGCCGCACGCGACACCGGTTCTCCGGCCTGGTAGCTCGGATCGGCCATGAGATCGGGGATTTCAACGAGGCGTTCGCCGCGCGCGATGCGGCCGATGGGTGTGGCCGGCCCAGGCCTCTCGGCCTTACGCAGGAAGTCGGCATAGTCCGCCGGAATGCCGAACATCGCCGCTGGCTGGAACCGCTCGCCGTCATTTGTCCACAGCACGCCTTGCGCGCCTTCGCAAAGGCGTGTCGCCTTTTCGAGCATGGCGTCGAACACCGGCGCGAGATCGCCCGGCGAGCGGTTGATGACCTGCAACACCTCGGCGGTCGCGGTCTGCTGTTCCAACGCCTCGCGCAGCGCCCGTTCGCTCTCCTTGCGCTCGGTCACATCGCTGACCGCGCCGACCAGCCGGATTGCGCGGCCCGCCGCGTTGCGGACGGGCAGGGCCCGGTCTTCGATCCAGCGATAGGCGCCGTCGCTGTGCCGCACCCGGTATTCGCAGTCCAGCCGCCCCGTCACCCCTCGGAAGCAGTCGCGCAACGCGGCGCGGTAGATCGGGAAATCCTCGGGATGGACGATCTCGTTCCAATCATCCGCGCCGAGGCTGCGGCCTTCGAACCCGAAGATCTCGATCAGCCGCGCCGAGGGCGACAGCGCGTTGCGCTCGATATCCCATTCATAGATGCCTTCGGCCACGGCCTGGCAGACGAGCGCATAGCGCTCTTCGAAGCCGGCATCCGCTGCCGCTCCCTCCGGCATCGCGGGAACGGCTGGGCGTATCTTGGCGACTACACGCGAACGAGCAGCGCGCATCCTCTTAATCCCCTCGGCGTGGTGCGCCGAGGATAGTCCTTGAGGATTGTCGCGGCATAGCCGGTTGTTTCCGGCAGGCAGCGGGCGGCGCCGTCACACCCCCAGATAGCGGTGCTGCAGCTCGATCGCCGCCGCCAGCTCGGCCGAGGAGCCGGCCCATACGGTGCGGCCTTTCTCGAGGATGTAATGGCGGTCGGCGAGCTTGAGGAGCGGCGCGATGTTCTTGTCGACCAGGAGGATCGCCTGCCCCCCGGCCTTCAAGCTCGCGAGTACCCGCCAGATCTCGGCCCGGATGCGCGGCGCCAGGCCCTCGGTCGCCTCGTCGAGCAACAGAAGACGCGGGTTGGTCATCAGCGCGCGGCCGATCGCCAGCATCTGCTGCTCGCCGCCCGAGAGCAGCCCGCCGAGGTGGCCCTGCCGCTCGCGCAACCCCGGGAACAGCTCGAACACCGAATCGAGGTTCCACCGGGTGGGCGCCGCCAGCCGCGTTGCCGCGGTCGCGACCAGGTTCTCGCGCACGGTCAGATTGGCGAAGATCTGCCGGCCCTCGGGCACCAGGCCGAGCCCGAGCCGGGCGATGCGGTAGGGTGGCAGATGCTGGATCAGCATGCCGTCAAAGCGGACCGTGCCGCCCTGGGCGCGCAGGATGCCCATGATCGCGGCCAGGGTCGTGGTCTTGCCCATGCCATTGCGGCCGAGCAGGGTCACCACCTCGCCTGCCGCCACGGCGAAATCGACGCCGAACAGAACCCTGCCGTCGCCATACCCGGCTTCGAGCCCGCTAACCTCGAGCATGTCGACCACGGCGGGCAAGGCCGGCGCCGGCTTCGTCGAAGTCGCCAGACCCCGCTGGCGTGACCCGCGCCGGCTTATTCCGCCGCGGCGCGCGCCGGGGCGTTGCCGAGCACTTCCGCCGCTTGCTTCGCAACGACCGTGCCCTCGAAAAAGCGCGGGTTCCCCGCTCCCCACAGATGCACCGCGTTGGCGAAGGTAAAGTCGCGGAAGTCGGCCGCGGTGATCAACTCGTCCTCGACCAGCTCGTAGGCCTCGGGCAAGACCTGTCGCATGTCGGGGACGTCGAAATGCCCGACATCGGAGCTGAAGATCGCGTTGATGCGCGCGCCGAACGGGTTGACCTTGCTGAACGCCACCGCGTTCAACCGATCGTCGGCCTCGCAGCCGAAATAGAACGGGGTCGCGTAGAGGTCGATCCAGTCCTGCTTTTTGGTGATCTCGCAGGCCGCGTAATCGTCGAGCACCGGAACCCCGCCGGTCAGCGAATCTTCCTCCTTGGCGGGCCAGCCGTCGCGCTTTGCCAACTCGGCGGCGATCTCGTCATATTTGTACTGCTCGACGAGGCTTCGGAGGAGCGCGCGGTCGAGCTTGGTCGGGTCCATGTATTCGAGGCCCTTTTTGCCGCGCCGCTCCCAATGCTCGATCAGATCGGCGAAGAGCTGGCAGCCCCAGGCGACGCCGCCTTCGAGGAAGGCGAAGCGCAGATCGGGGAAGCGCCTTGTCACCCCGCCGAGGAAGAGGGCCTTGGCGACCGCATGCCCGGCGGCGGCGAAATGGCCGATATGGTTGAAGGTAAAGTTGCTCGGGGAATTGCGCAGACCAAAACTGCGGCCGCCGGTATGGAAGGTCGGCGCGATGCCGAGTTCGCGGCACCGTTGCCAGACCAGGTCGTAATCGTGCTCGCTGTCGATGCCGAGCTGGTCGAAACCCGCCGCAAAACGAGCGGCTTCCGGAGCCGCCCCGTCCGCGGCCGCGAGCGGGCGGCGGATGCCGCTGCCGAACATGCCGACCTTGGCGCCGAGCTGCTTGGTGACGTATTCGAGCTCGGCGACCGCCTCCTCGGGGTTGTTCATCGGAATGACCGCCGCCGGGGTCAGCCGGTCGCCGAGGCCGCTGAAATATTCCGCCGTGACGATGTTGAAGCCGCGGATCACGGCGCGCCGTGTCGCATCATCGGCGATCCGCGGGATGCTGAGGCCGGCCGTCGGGTAGATGATGCCGAAATCGATGCCCAATTCGTCGAGCCGGTCATAGAGCATCCTCGGCATCATCGCGGTGGCACGATCGCGCGTATTGGTGGATTGCCGCCCCCAATACCCCTCCATCGCGATGCCGCTCTCCTGCCGGTCGGCGATCGTGAGGCGCAGCGAATCGGGGATGCGGCGCTGCGCGGCGAGAAAACCGTCGGCCGACTTGTCGCCGGCAACCTTGCGCATGCGCTCGGCGAACACCGGGGCGTATTCGATCCAATGGCCGTCACCGTCGATGACGGGGTGCGAAAGCTTGGCGTGGATCTGTTCAGGGCTCGCATGAGCGCTCATGAGTTTCTCCCGAGAGGCGGCGGCGGCGGCCGTCACATTGTCCTAAAACCAAGCCTAGGAGCGGCCGGCCCGCAAGTCAAACAAGCGGCGCGGCCGGCGGCCGGCGTCCAAGCTTGCGGGAAATCGCCAACACCTCATTGGAGGACCGCATCGGCGCGAGCGAGGAGCGATGGCGGCACAGGCAATTTCAGTGCCCTCGCCGTCTTGAGGTTGATGACCAACTCGAACTTGGTCGGCTGCTCGACCGGCATATCGGCCGGGTTCACGCCCCTGAGAATCCTGTCAACGAATGTCGCGGCGCGACGGAACAGGTCGTTGTCGTCCGTGGCGAAGGAGATCAAGCCTCCAGCCACGGCAAATATCCCAAAGGAGTAGATCACGGGGAGCTGGGCGTCCTCGGCAAGCGCAATGATCTGGGCCCGTTTGGCGGGGCCCAGAGGACCGGACGCCACATAGATCGCGTCGCAGTGATCATTGCGCAGCCGCGTAAAGGCGAATTCGAGGTCCCTCCCCGACCTCGCCTCGAGCTCGACGACCTCAAGCCCCATCTGCTCGGCAACGTTGCGGATATCCAGCAATTTTTGCTCCAAGTCGGGATCATTCCTGACGATGATCGCAACGCGACCCAGGCTGGGGATGAGTTCTTGCAGCAGTTCCAATCGCTTGGCGATCAGCTCGATCGAGCTCGAAGATAGCCCCGTGGCGTTGCCGCCCGGCTGCGCCAAGCTGTCTACGACACCGAGGGCGACAGGATCACCGACACCGACCATGACGATCGGGATTGTCGTGGTCGCGCTCGTCGCAGCAAGCGTGGCCGCCGTTCCAGCGGTGACCAGGATATCGACAGCCGAGGCGATTAATTCCCTGGCGATGGCGGGCAATCGCTCGGTGTGCCCATCGGCCCCGCGGCTGAGGATTACGAGATTGCCACCATCGGTCCAGCCGAGCGCGCGCAGACCGTCACGCAGCCCATCGAGAAAGCTCTGGTTCGCCACCCCCGATCCCGCCCCGATAAAGCCGATGCGCGGGGCGCGGGGCGCGGCCAAGGCCGGGTGCCAAGCGATTGCCGTGCCCGTGGCGAGCAGCAGAAAATCGCGCCGCTTCACTCGATAGACGTTCTCGGCGCGGGCGAGGACGGATGGCGGCGCGGTGGGATCGGGCACTGTGTCGACTTCCGCCCGCCCGGCTGAATAATCGTGCGGTCGCTGCTCCCAACCCCGTGCGCCCGAGGCGACCTGTCGGTCGAGCCTCCCCATGTGCGTTCCCCCTGAATTTACTCAATCGGGGATTAGCGCCTCTTCATATTTTCTCTCACGGCATACGAACTGCCGAGCGCGAGGCTCGGCAGCCGGGGCCGCGGCGTACATCACCCCGGAGTGGCCAGGGCGGTCCGGATGGGGATCGGGGGGGCGCGGGGGGGGGGCCGGGCGCGTGGGGGTGGGGGGGGGGGTGGG
>JBGPTQ010000061.1:0-8201 GCA_041490725.1 Allostellaceae bacterium
CTCGCCGGCGATGCCAAAGGCTTCCGCGATCGCCGGCACCAGCGTCGGCAGGGTCAGGTCGACCGAGAGATCGGGCACCCCGATTTCGGCGAGCGCCTCGCCCGCCACCGCGATCACCTCGACATCGGCTTCCGGCCCGCCGGCCCCGATCAGCTCAGCGCCGGCCTGCCCGGTCTGCCGCTCGGGCCGCATCTCCGACCCTTTGACCCGGAGCACCTGGCCGGCATAGCTCAGCCGCAACGGCCGCGCCTTGTGCGACAGCCGGGTCGCGGCGATCCGGGCGACCTGCGGGGTCATGTCAGCGCGCACCCCGATCATGCGGTGCGAGATCGGGTCCATCGTGCGAAAGGTGTCGCTCGCCATCGCGGCGCCGGCTTCGGACAGCAGCGTTTCCTCGAATTCGACGAGCGGCGGCTTGACCCGCTCGTAACCATGCGCGGCAAGCACCCCGATCAGCCGCGCCGTCACTTCGGCCTCGATCTCGGCCTCGGGCGGCAACAGATCGTAGAGCCCGGCTGGCAGCAGGGCGGGGTGCGGCATGTCATTCATCAGGGGGCGGTGCTTTCGGGCTGCGATCGCTCATGCCGGCCATTGTGCACCACGGCGAGATCAAGAACAGGAGGAAAGCGCCTTGGCACTCGCTGAAACCACCTCGGACAGGAATCCGCAGGCCGCGACGATCTCAAAGGCTCAAAACGTTGGTAGCGTTTCAGCCGGTTGTCGTTCATCCCGTGATAGCGGAGGATTAGGGGTACTGCCCTCATACTTTGGTGTGCACCCCGCATCACTGTTTTCGCGGGAATGACTTTAAACGGCTGAAATGGTTGGAGGTCGTTTTAAGTCGGAGGGTTAAGGCTGCTGCCCGGCGATCACCTTTATTTGATCGTTGAGTTCGAGAAATACCTGTTGCACTTAAAGGTGATAATCCACAGAATACACATTCACCGTCTCTTCCCCCACCGCGACGGTGCACGCCTGCTCCGTCCTCCCAGACAGAGCTCGAAACCCCGGCCTGACCCCCCCTGGCTGGGGTTTCGCATTTTAGCGACAGGGTTAGAACCGCATCGTCTTTGCCTGGATCACATTGGGCAGGCGGCGCACGGTGTCGATCAGCGCAGCGGTCAGCTTCTGGTCGACCTCAACGAGCGCGATCGCATCCTCGCCCGGCGCGGTCCGGCCGAGATGAAACGTCGCGATATTGACCTGCGCCGCCGCCAGCGCATTGCCGAGCGCGCCGATAAACCCGGGCTTGTCGTTATTGCGCACGACTGCGGGCGCCGCTCGCGCCGGCGTGAGTAAGCTGGGTTGGGTTGAAAGGACACCAACGGGGGGAGGACTCCGCCTTGGGTACGGAAACGCTGCAAGTTCGACTGCCGCAAGCCGGGCGCACCGACGGGTTGGCTGCGAACGGGGTCATTGCGATCGAATCTCGTTGCGCCGGCTCCTCGATGAGACGGAAAATCACGCCCAACGGGCCAGGAATCCGGGGAATGTCGGCTCATTACTCGATCTGACTATATTGGTGCGCTCAGCCGCTGTGGGTTATGCTGCCTTACATTCACGACTGGCGCTGGCTTTTGGATCATGAGGACAGGATAATCGTATGAAGCGCCAATCGGTACTTGTCCAGGGCTGGAGATTTTATGAACATTCTTTTTCTATTGTAAACCAATGGCAATTGTTGGAGCTGGTGAAGCGGCCCGGCATCGAGTTGTATTTTCAGGATCTCCCTCCGGTGAGCTCTCAATGGGTTGCCAATCCAATGTTGCGGCAGCCCGAGGAGCGTCGTCTTCTGCAAGCATTACGCCCCCCCATGCCGGGCACGGGCATCGACATTGTATTGCGAATCGCAATGCCAGTATGCTTCGATCCGGCAGAGACAGGCCGAACCTATGTGCTCTGCAACGCCGACAAAGGCTGGCTGCCGAAGCGCACGATAACAGACGGGCGGAGCTTGCGCGAATCCCTGCGAGGCCGTGGTACGATCTCGTTGGTGACGCCGTCGCAATGGTCGAGATGGGGCCTGATCCGCGCCGGCGCGGAGCCGAGCCGGGTGCATCTCGTGCCGCACGGCGTCGATTCTAGAGTTTTTCACCCCGGACAAAGCGAGGAGCGGGAGGACATCAGGTCTCGACATAACTGGAACGGCCGCTTCGTTTTTCTCAATATTTCTGCAATGTCTCTCAATAAAGGGGTAGACCTGCTTCTGAAAGCGTTCGCCCGCGTCGCCGCTCGCCACCGAGATGCGTTGCTGGTGCTCAAGGGATCTGACTCGATTTATCCTTCGAAAGGATGGCTGAACCGGCGGTGGAAGAACCAACTGTCAGCGGAAGAGCGGAATGCCTGCTCTGGTCGGGTCGTATACATTGGTTGGGGTGGGCCGTTCCATCAAGTTGCGGACCTGTTTCGCGCGGCAGACGCCTATGTCACGCCATACCGATCCGAGGGCTTCAATATGCCGGCACTCGAAGCCGCGGCGAGCGGCCTCCCTTTGATATGCACCGAAGGCGGTCCCACGGATGACTACACGACCCCCGCTTTTGCCCGGCGGATCGCCGCTCGCCTCACGCCGTGTACCTACGACGAACCGGAGGAGCTTATCTGGGAGCCGAACCTCGACGAGCTGACCCAGGCCATGTTCGATGTGCTCGAAAACGATGCTTTCCGGGAGAGGGCGCGCGTCCTTGGTCCCGAACACGTTCGGGCCAACTGGACGTGGCAACATGCTGTCGATAAGCTCTTGGCGGCGTTCGAAGTAGGTTAATATAAGTTACGCCGCATAGCCCAGCAGCCTCATCTCGGCGCCCGCGATATTGGCGTAGGTTCGGGCGAGCGAGGCATCGAAATGGGCCCGCCAGTTGCCACGTTCGCCCCCTCTGAAGTGCGAGCCGCGGTCCTCGGTTCCGGTCGGACGGCCCGCGGACCTTTCAAAGCCTCCCGCTTCGCGGCAAGCAGCGACGGCGCCTGATTCGGCGGGCGCCCCGAGGAACCGGAGAACGCCCGCGAACGCCGGCTCGAAGGCGGTTGAAAGCGCCTCATACGCGACTTCATAATATTTGTCCGGGTGGGCGCCAGCAAACCGCCGAGCTGCAATGATTCGGTTCGCCCACGCGCGGGCGTGGACCGGTACGTAGCTGCCCAAATCCGGCCACCTGCTAAGCGTTTGGGATCGATTCAGTCTCAGATTATTGAACCACGCCGAAACGCAGACATCGCGCGGGTCGCGGTGAACATGGATGAACCGGGCCGTCGGGAACATATGCGCCAGACGGTCCAACGCGAGGATATTGTCGGGTGTCTTCTCTCCGATCCACCGAGTGCCGGGCCGAGAATTTTTTCGCATCAGCAGCAGCACGGCAAGGCCCAGCAGCGGCTCCGGTTCGTCGAGCAGCAGGAAGGCGGACTCGTCACCCAGCGACGCCTTGCTGCGCACACGGACCTGCCGGCCATACGCTTTGAGCGCCTCGGCCAAGCGCGGCGCCAGCTCTTCGAAGAAGTGACCTTCACCGCTACACGAGATTTGCGGGTGCCCGTTCAGCGCACGCTGCAACCATGTCGTCCCCGACCGCGGGGAACCAACGACGAAGTACAACTCCGCGCGTGCCGCCGCCAAGACATCCGCCAAGCCTGGGATGCTCACAGTTGTATCAGTACGTCCTTCGTCCATTCAAAGACCAATTTGGGTGGATGTAGATTAAAACCGCATCGCCTTTGCCTGGATCACATTGGGCAGGCGGCGCACGGCGTCGATCAGCGCAGCGGTCAGCTTCTGGTCGACCTCAACGAGCGCGATCGCATCCTCGCCCGGCGCGGTCCGGCCGAGATGAAACGTCGCGATATTGACCTGCGCGGCCGCCAGCGCATTGCCGAGCGCGCCGATAAACCCGGGCTTGTCGTTATTGCGCACGAACAGCACGTGCCGGCCGAGCTCGGCCTCGAGCGGAATACCTTCGACGTCGACGAGGCGCGGCTTGTTGCCGGCAAACACGGTGCCGGCGACCGAGCGCTGACGCCGCTCGCCCATTGGTCCATTTGGGGTGACCGTGACCCGCATCAGGGTCTGGTAATCGCCGGCCTCGGCGCGCCGGGTCTCGCTGATCCGGATGTCGCGCTGCCGGCAGATCAGCGCTGCGTTGACCATGTTGACCGAAGCGAGTTGCGGCGCCAGGAGCCCGGTCAGGGCGATCGCGGTCAACGGCTTCGTATTGAGCTCGGCGATCGCGCCTTCGTATTCGATCGCGACGGCGCGGATGCCGGTTTCGGTCAATTGCCCGGCAAAGCTGCCGAGCTGCTCGGCGAGCACCATGTAGGGCTTGAGCCGGGCCGCCTCCTCGGCGGTCAAAGACGGCATGTTGACCGCGTTGGCGATCGCGCCGGTCAGCAGAAGGTCCGCCATCTGCTCGGCGATCTGCAGCGCGACATTCTCCTGCGCCTCGCTGGTCGCGGCGCCGAGATGCGGGGTGGCGACGAAATTGTCGCGCCCGAACAGCGGGTTTTGGGTCGCCGGCTCCTCGACGAAGACATCGATCGCCGCGCCGGCGACCTGGCCCTCGTCAAGCGCGGCGGCGAGGTCGGCCTCGACGACCAGCCCGCCGCGGGCGCAGTTGATGATGCGCACGCCGCGTTTCATCCGGGCGATGGCGTGTCTGTCGATCAGGTTCCGGGTCGCCTCGGTTAGCGGGGTGTGCAGGGTGATGAAATCGGCGCGGGCGAACAGTTCGTCGAGCGCGACCCGCTCGACCCCAAGCTCGACCGCCCGTTCGGGCGACAGGAACGGGTCATAGGCGATGGCCTTCATCTTGAGGCCCTGCGCCCGGTCGGCGACGATCGCGCCGATATTGCCACAGCCGATGATGCCGAGCGTTTTGCCGCTGAGCTCGACCCCCATGAAGCGCGACTTCTGCCATTTCCCGGCCTGGGTCGAGCGGTCGGCCGCGGGAATCTGCCGCGCGAGGGCAAACATCATCGCGATCGTGTGCTCGGCGGCGGTGATCGCGTTGCCATAAGGCGTGTTCATGACGACGATACCGCGCTCGGTCGCCGCCGCGACATCGATGTTGTCGACGCCGATCCCGGCCCGGCCGATCACCTTGAGGGCGTCGGCGGCGGCGATCAGCTCGGCGGTGACCTTGGTCGCGGAACGCACCGCCAGCCCATCATACCCGGCAATGCGGCGACGCAACTCGGCCGCGCCGAGACCGGTCTCGACATCGGCCTCGATCCCGCGCGCGCGGAATATCTCGACCGCGCGCGGGCTCAAGGCATCGGCAATCAATACTTTCGGCATCAAATCTGTCCTGATTTAACCACGAAGACACGAAGAGCACGAAGACTGAGGGCACTTTAACGCAAAGGGCGCAGGGGCAACGCAAAAGGCGCGGAGCGCCATAAAAACTCCTTTGCGCACTTTGCGGAACCTTCGCGTCCTCTGCGATAAAGTGTTTTTCTTCGTACTCTTCGTGTCTTCGTGGTGAAAACTACCCCCACGCGCTCCGCTCACGCCGCCTTGGCGGCGTCGCGCTCCTGCTCCCAGGCCCAGTCGAGCCACGGTAAGAGCGCCTCGACGTCGCTCTGCTCGACCGTCGCGCCGGCCCAGATGCGGATGCCCGGCGGCGAGGCGCGATGGCTCGCGAGATCGTAGCCGGCGCCTTCGGCTTCGAGCCGCGCCGTCATCGACCGCACCGCCCGGAAGCGTCCGTCGGGAGACAGACCGGTAAACCACGGGTCGATAATCGACAGCTGGATCGAGGTGCACGACCGGGTGGTGGGATCCTCGGCGAGAAAGCGCGCCCAGGACGAATGCTCGACCCAGGCAGCGACGGCGGCGAGATTGCCCTCGGCACGGGCGACCAGGCCGTCGAGACCGCCCACCGACTCGGCCCAGCGAAGCGAGTCGATCGCGTCCTCGACGCACAGCATCGAGGGCGTGTTGATCGTCTCGCCGCGGAAGATCCCCTCGATGAGCTTGCCGTTCGCGGTCAGCCGGAACAGCTTGGGCAGCGGCCAGGGCGGGGTATAGGTTTCGAGGCGCTCGACCGCGCGCGGGCTCAATGCCAGCATGCCGTGCGCCGCCTCGCCGCCCAACGCCTTCTGCCACGACCACGTGACGACATCGAGCTTGTCCCACGGCAGCCGCATCGCGAACGCCGCCGAGGTCGCGTCGCAGATCGTCAGCCCGCGCCGGTCGGCGGCAATCCAATCGCCGTTCGGCACGCGCACGCCCGCGGTCGTGCCGTTCCACACGACCACCGTGTCGCGGTCGGGATCGACCGCGCCGAGATCGGGAAGCCGCCCGTAAGGCGCCTTTAACAGCCGGACATCCTTCAGCTTCAATTGCTGGGTCACATCGGTAACCCAGCCTTCGCCAAAATTTTCCCAGCACAACAGATCGACGCCGCGCGCCCCCAGCAGCGACCACAGCGCCATCTCGACCGCGCCGGTGTCGGAGGCCGGGACGATCCCGAGGCGGTAATCGGCCGGCATCTGCAACAGCGCGCGCGAACGCTCGAGGATTTCGACGAGCCGTGCCTTGCCCGGGCCGGAGCGGTGCGAGCGGCCGAGCAGCGCGCCCGCGAGCACGGCCGGCGACCAGCCCGGCCGCTTGGCGCAAGGCCCGGATGAAAAGCACGGATTGGCCGGACGCCGGGTCGGCTTCATCGCCCCGTCCCTTCCCTTTCAGCTGCCGCCCGAAGCCGGGCCGGCTGCGAACGGCGGAGCCTTAGCGCCGGGCGTGCCCGCGGTCAATGCTGCGGCGCAGCATCGCCCCAGCCGCCAGGCCGCGACGCGTTGTCCGGTGGGCAGGGGCTTGGAGGGTGCGGGCTAGAAGATCGCGAGGCCCCCGGGGCTGGGGCGGCAGGCCTTGCGGATTTGCTCCTCGACGGCAAGCCCCGAGGCGGTGAAGGCCGAATGCGTTGTGCCGGTGGCGCCCTTCGGCTCGCCGATCGTGCGGGCATCGTGCTCGATGGTGGCCTTTTCGCGTCGATGCCACATTTTGATCAGACGCCGGGACGAGCGTAGCTGCTTCATCGTTTCCACCCAGAGCGAATCGCGCGACAATGCGTCGCGGTTTTCAGATTGGGTAGAGATAGGCCATCGGCCGCGGCTCGGCAACCATCCGATTCCGCGAGCCCACTGCACATTGCCGGCAACTCGGCTAGAGTGCGGTTCGACACCGCAGCAGGAGGCACAGCGCGATGCAGTACGGCCTTTTCACGATGCCCTCGCATCCGCCGGAGCGCCCCCTCTATGAGGGCCATCGCTGGGATCTTCAGACGCTGCGCTGGGCCGACGAGCTGGGCTTTTCCGAAGCCTGGATCGGCGAGCATCACACCGCGCCGTGGGAGCCGCACCCGGCGCCCGATCTGTTGATCGCCCAGGCGCTGATGGAGACCAGCCGGATCCGCCTCGCGCCGGGCGGCTTTCTGTTGCCTTATCACCACCCGGCCGAGCTCGCCCACCGGGTCGCGATGCTCGACCATCTGGCGCAAGGCCGGCTCAATTTCGGCGTCGCCGCGAGCGGGCTGCCGAGCGACTGGGCGATGTTCAATGTCGACGGCAATGCCGGCCAGCACCGCGAGATGACGCGCGAGGCGCTCGACATCATCTTGAAGCTGTGGACCGCCGAGGAGCCGTTCGACTACGTGGGCAAATACTGGCATGTGACCCGCACCGAGCGGATGCTGGAAAGCCTGCGCCCGCACATCCGGCCGTTTCAGAAACCCTATCCGCCGATCGGCGTGGCCGGTGTCAGCCCGGGCTCGGACACCTTGAAGCTGGCCGGCGAGCACGGCTTCCTGCCGATGAGCCTCAACCTCAACCAGACCTATGTCGCGAGCCACTGGGCGTCGGTCGAGGAAGGCGGGCGGCGCAGCGGGCGAACCCCGAGCCGGGCCGATTGGCGCCTCGTACGCGAGATCTTCGTCGCCGACAGCGATGCCGAGGCCTGGCGCCTCTCGGTCGAGGGGCAGATGGGGCGGATGATGCGCGAATACTTTCTGCCGCTGCTGACCAATGTCGGGGTCATCCAGTTCCTGAAGCACGACGAGAGTGTCGCCGACAGCGACGTCACCCCGGAATATTGCGCCCGGCACAACTGGCTGATCGGCTCCCCCAAGACGGTCGTCGAGAAGATCGAGCGGATGTACGACGAGGTCGGCGGCTTCGGCAACCTCCTGTTGTTCTGCTTCGACTACAGCGAAAAC
>JBGPTQ010000062.1:0-8171 GCA_041490725.1 Allostellaceae bacterium
ACGCGCTGGTCGCGACCCTGAGCCCGGGCGACGAAGTCGTGATCCCGGCGCCGTACTGGGTCTCCTACCCCGAGATGGTCCTCTTATGCGACGGCGAGCCGGTGCCGGTATCGTGCCCGCAGAACAACGGCTTCAAACTGCGCCCCGAGGATCTCGACGCGGCGATCACGCCGAAGACCAAATGGCTGATCCTCAACTCGCCGTCGAACCCGTCGGGCGCGGGCTATACCGAATCTGACTTGAAGGCGCTCGCCGAGGTACTGCTCAAGCATGACCATGTCTGGATCATGACCGACGACATGTACGAGCACGTCGTCTACGACGATTTTCGCTTTACGACGATCGCCCAGGTCGAGCCGCGGCTCTACGAGCGCACCTTGACCGTCAACGGCGTCTCGAAAGCCTATTGCATGACCGGCTGGCGCATCGGCTATGCCGGCGGCCCGCGGCAACTGATCAAGGCGATGGGCGCGGTCCAGTCGAACTCGACCGCCAACCCATGCTCGATCAGCCAGGCCGCAGCGATCGAGGCGCTCAATGGCCCGCAGGACTTCATTCCCAAGCACAACCGGCTGTTCAAGGAGCGCCGCGACCTCGTCGTCGACCGCTTGAACCGGGTGCCCGGACTCTATTGCCCGCTTCCCGAGGGGGCCTTTTACGTCTACCCCTCCTGCGCCGGGCTGATTGGCAAGCGCACCCCTGACGGCAACACGATCGACGACGACGAGGGGTTCGTGCGCTACCTGCTCGAGGCCGAGGGCGTCGCGGTGGTGCATGGCGCGGCCTTCGGCCTGGCGCCGCATTTCCGAATCTCCTACGCGACCTCCAATGACGAGCTGCGCGAGGCCTGCGCCCGCATCGAGCGCGCCTGCCGGGCGTTGCAGTAGCGCGGCGGCAGGCTTTAAGCCCTGCCAGATTCCGATTGCCTCGGTGGGGGCGGCACGCCACGATCCGTTCCCATGAAATAGCAGCGCCGCCAGAGCCGCATGGCGGCCGCAACCGGATTGGAGTGGAGGATTTCCATGCCGAGCGCCCCCCGCTGTGTCGCCCTGGTTGGCCCCTATCTGTCGGGCAAGACGACGCTGCTCGAATCCTTGTTGTTCGCCAGCGGCACGACCAGCCGCCGCGGCAGCGTGCGCGACGGCAGTTCGGTCGGCGATCACGCCACCGAGGCAAGGGCCCGCCAGATGTCGACCGAGCTCAACGTCGCCAACGCGACCTTCCTCGGCGACCCGTGGACGATCCTCGATTGCCCCGGCTCGGTCGAATTGTTGTACGAGGCGCAGCAGGCGATGCTGGTCGCCGATGTCGTCGTGGTGGTGTGCGAGCCTGAGGTCGAGCGCGCGATCACGGTCAGCGCGCTCTTGCGTTTTTTGAGCCGCCACAACATCCCGCACATGCTCTACATCAACAAGCTCGATGCCGCGAATGCGCGGGTGCGCGACGTGCTGGCGGCGTTGCAGGCGGTGTCCGACCGCCCGCTGGTGCTGCGCCAGGTTCCGCTGCGCGGGGCCGAATCCGAGATCACCGGCTATGTCGACCTGGTCAGCGAGCGCGCCTACCGCTACCGGCCGGGCCAGGCTTCCGATCTGGTGCCGTTGCCCCAGGATTTCTGGGACCGGGAAGGCGAAACCCGGACCAGCCTTGTCGAGAAGCTCGCCGATTTCGACGATTCGCTGTTGGAGCAGCTGCTCGAGGATGTGCAGCCCTCGAAGGAGGAGGTCTACCGGCACCTGACCCAGGATTTTCAGCGCAACCTGATCGTCCCGGTGTTTGTCGGCGCGGCCGGGCAGGATCATGGCGTCCGCCGGCTGTGGAAGGCGTTGCGCCACGAGACGCCCGGCCCGCGCGAAACGGCGGCTCGGCTCGGTATCGCCGCCGAAGGCGAGCCGCTGGCGCAGGTCTTCAAGACCTATCACCTGCCGCATACCGGAAAGCTGTCGCTGTCGCGGATCTGGCGCGGCGCGGTATCCGAAGGCATGGTGCTGAACGGCACGCGCGTCGCCGGGGTGGTGCACCTGTTGGGCGGACAGCATGAGAAGACCGCCGCGGCCCAGATGGGCGAGGTCGTCGGGCTGACCCGGATGGAGGAAATCGCCACCGGAGCGATCCTCACCCCGTCCGGCAAGGGTGCCCCGCTGCCGCAGCCCGAGCTGCTGCAGCCGGTCTACGGCCTCGCCGTCCACGCCGAGAAGCGCAGCGACGACGTCAAGCTTACCGGCTCGATCGCCAAGCTGATCGACGAGGACCCGACCCTGCAACTCGAGCAGAACGCCGAACTGCGCGAGATGGTGCTGTGGGGGCAGGGCGACGTGCATCTGCAGATCGCGATCGACCGGCTGCGCAACCGCCACAATCTGGCGGTGGTCGGCCACCACGCCGCGGTGCCCTACAAGGAAACCATCCGCCGCGCCAGCCAGCAGCATTCGCGCTTCAAGCGCCAGAGCGGCGGGCACGGGCAGTTCGCCGATATCACGATCGACGTGAAGCCGCTGCCGCGCGGGTCGGGCTTTACCTTCACCGACAGCGTCGTCGGCGGCGCCATCCCGCGCAACTACATCCCGGCGGTCGAGGAAGGAATCGTCGAGGCGCTGGTCCATGGGCCGCTCGGCTTCCCGGTCGTCGATCTTTCGGTCACCCTGCTCACCGGCCAGTTCCACGCGGTCGACAGCTCGGACATGGCGTTCAAGACCGCCGGCCGGCAGGGGATCCAAGAAGCGCTGCCGAAATGCGAGCCGATCCTCTTGGAGCCGGTCGACTCGGTCGACATCTCCGTGCCGAACGGCTTCACCGCCCGGGCGCAGCGGCTGATCTCGGGGCGGCGCGGGCAGATCCTCGGTTACGACGCGAAGCCCGATTGGCCCGGCTGGGACGTCGTCAAGGCCCAGCTCCCGCGCAACGAATTGCATGATCTGATCGTCGAGCTGCGCTCCTTGACCCTCGGCGTCGGCAGTTTCGCCCATCAGTTCGACCACATGCAGGAGCTGACCGGCCGGCCGGCCGAGAAGGTCATCGCCAGCCGCGCCCAGGAAGCCGCGCAGTAGCCTCCGCCGTTTACTCCCTCTCCGCCCGCCATGGTCCATTGGGGGGGCGGAGAGGGTTGGGGTGAGGTGGGGGATTCCAGAGCGCTCGCCGATACCCACCTCACCCTCCCAGCGCTTCGCGCTGGGCCCCTCCCTCCCCCCCTGAAGGGCGGAGAGGGCAAATGCGGATGACGGGTAGTGTTGGGCTCGCGAAGGCGTGACTTGGCGCCCGCCTTCGGCGTGCCCACATCGAGCGCGGCAAGCGAGGAGACAGCAACATGCTGATCCGCAGGAAGCGCGGCTGGGAGCTTCCGGAAAGTGCAGCGACCAGCGAGGCGGTGTTTCAGGATCGCCGCCGGCTCCTCAGGGGCCTTGCGGCGGGACCGATTATCGCCACTGGCCTTGCCGCCGGTCTCGGCAGGCTCGCGCCGGCTCTGGCGGCCGATGCAGACCCGTCGGCGGCGCTCTACCCGGCAAAACGCAGCGAGAAGTATCCGCTCGACCGGGCGCTGACCGACGAGAAATATCCGACGACCTACAATAATTTCTACGAATTCGGGATGGACAAGTCGATCTGGCGCGACGCGCAGGCGCTCAAGCTGCGGCCGTGGACGGTCAAGATCGACGGCATGGTCGAAAAGCCCGTCACGCTCGATTTCGACGATCTCTTGAAGAAGATGAGCCTGGAGGAGCGGCTCTACCGGCATCGTTGCGTCGAGGGCTGGTCGATGGCGGTGCCGTGGACCGGCTTTCCGCTGGCGGCGCTGGTCGATCTCGCCCGGCCGCTCGGCTCGGCCAAATATTTGCGCATGGAAACCTTCATGGATCCGGCGACCGCGCCCGAGCAGCGCAAATTCTTCTACCCCTGGCCCTATGTCGAAGGCCTGACGATGGCCGAGGCCAAGAACGACCTCGCCTTCCTCGTCACCGGAATGTACGGCAAGCCGGTGCCCAAGCAGGATGGCGCGCCGCTCCGCCTCGCCGTGCCGTGGAAATACGGGTTCAAATCAGTGAAGTCGATCGTGCATTTCGAATTCACCGACAAGCGCCCGAAATCCTATTGGGAAGCGTTGCAGTCGAGCGAATTCGGGTTCTGGGCGAATGTGAACCCCGAGGTGCCGCATCCGCGCTGGAGCCAGGCCACCGAACGCGTGCTCGGCACCAACGAGCGCCGCCCGACCCTCTTGTGGAACGGCTATGGCGAATTCGTCGCCGACATCTACAACGGCCTCGAAAAAGAGCGCCTCTTCGCCTGACCTCCTCGGAGCGGGCGCCATTCCGGGAAGCCAAATCCCATTTGTCCTGCTAGGCTAGGAGAGACACCCAATCCTGGCGGGAGGAAGCTATGCAGTTCGGATTTGGCGCGCCGGTCAGCGGGCCGTTGTCGGGGCCGCGCGACCTCGCGCACATCGCCAGCGGAGGCGAGGCGGCAGGCTACGACTATTGCACGATATCAGACCATGTGATGATCCCGCGCGACATCGAGGCGAAGTATCCCTATTCCGATACCGGCGAGTTTCCGGGCCGCGCCGGGGGCGACCGGCACGAGCAGCTGACCGCGGTCACCTTCGTTGCGGCGAAGACCGCGAAATTGCGCCTCGTCACTTCGGTCACGGTGGTGCCGCACCGCCCGCCGGTGCTGACCGCGAAGACCCTGGCGACGATCGATGTGTTGTCGGAAGGTCGCCTGACCTGGGGCATCGGCGTCGGCTGGTGCCAGGAGGAGTTCGAGGCGATCGGCACCGAGCCCTTCGCCGAACGCGGCGCCGTCACCGACGAGACGATCCTCGTTTGCCGCGAGCTGTGGAGCAACGAGAACCCCAGCTTCAACGGCAAGTACGCGAAGTTTTCCAACGTCTTCTTTCAGCCGCGCCCGGTCCAGAAGCGGGTGCCGATCTGGGTCGGCGGCGAGAGCGGGCCGGCCATGCGGCGGACCGCCAAGCTCGGCGACGCCTGGTATCCGATCGGCACCAACCCGCGCAATCGGCTCGATACGCTGGCGCGGCTGCAGGCCGGCCTGGAGCGGCTGCGCAAGCTGACCCGCGAGGCCGGGCGCAACCCGAGCGAAGTCGGGCTCGCCTACCGCTTCAGCCAGTTCGGCAGCGGGATCCCCGAGCGCGCCGACAATGGCGAGCGCCGGCTTGGCTCCGGCGACAACGCGGCGATCGCGGCCGATCTGCGGGCATTGCGCGATCTCGGCGTTCTCGCGGTCGATTTCAGCTTCGGCGGCGACACGGCCGAGGCGGTCATCGCCAACATGCGGCGCTTCCGCGAGGACGTGCTGGCCAAGGTTTGATTTTCACAATGAGGCAGTGAGGCAGTGAGATTTATCCATAGTTTCGTATCCGATATTGGGCACCGGCATTCGACGGCAGCGGCTTGATGCGGATATCGGACACGCACAGAAAATCCTTCCTCACTGCCTCGCCGCCTCATTGTGAATTAATTTACAGGAGCAAAAGGTGCTGAAACTCGGATACAAGGCCTCGGCCGAGCAATTCGCCCCGCGCGAGCTGCTCGATTTCTCGTGCCTCGCGGAAGAGGTCGGGTTCGACTCGATCTTTGTCAGCGACCACTTCCAGCCGTGGAAGCACACCGACGGCCACGCGCCGTCGGCGCTCGTCTGGCTCGGCGCGCTCGGTGCCCGCACGAAGCGCGCCCAGATCGGCACCAGCGTCCTGACCCCGACCTTCCGCTATCATCCGTCGGTCGTCGCCCAGGCCTTCGGCACGCTCGGCTCGATGTTTCCGGAACGCGTCGTGCTCGGCGTTGGCACCGGCGAGTCGCTGAACGAGGTGCCGTCGAGCGGCATCAAATGGCCGGGCGCCAAGGAGCGACGTGACCGGCTGCGGGAGTCGATCAATCTGATCAACAGGCTGTGGACCGAGGACCGGGTCAGCTTCGAGGGCCAGTTCTATCGCACCGAAAGCGCCACGATCTACGACAAGCCGAAGCACAAGGTGCCGATCTGGGTCGCCGCCTCCGGGCCGCTCGCGGCGGCAATGGCAGGGTATCTCGCCGAGGGCTTTATCTGCACCAGCGGCAAGGCGCCCGCGCTCTACAGCGAGACGCTGGTGCCGAAGGTCGAGGAAGGCGCTGCGAAGGCGGGCCGCAACGCCGCCAGCATCGAGCGGATGATCGAGGTCAAGGTCTCGTTCGACGGCGACGCGCATGAAGCCAAGGCACTGACCCGCCACTGGGCCGCGCTCGCCCTCTCGCCCGAAGAAAAGATGGGGGTCGAGGACCCGGTCGAGATGGAGCGTCTCGCCGATGCCTTGCCGCTCGACCGGGCGGCGAGCCGCTGGATCGTGTCGGCCGACCCCGACGAGCAGGTCGAACGGATCCGGCCCTATGTCGAGTTGGGCTTCCGCCATCTCGTCTTCCATGCGCCTGGCCCCGACCAGCCGCGCTTTCTCAGGCTCTATGCCAAAGAGGTCCTGCCGCGCCTGCGCAAGGCCTTCGGGTGACCGATGTTGTCATTGCGAGGAGCGAAGCGACGAAGCAATCTCGTAGGGATTGACGCACTATCGGCACGGGATTGCTTCGCTTCGCTCGCAATGACGGGCTGTGGGAAATGTCCGCGCAGCTGACGATCACCGGCCTCACCGGCGTGCCGCTCATTAAGCCGGGCGACGACCTCGGCGCGATCGCGCTCGCCGCCTATCGGGCGAGCGGGCTCGCCCCGGCGGACGGCGACGTGCTGGTGGTCGCCCAGAAGATCGTCTCGAAAGTTGAGGGCCGCATGGTCGATGTCGCGACCGTCGAGCCGTCGGAGCGCGCCATCGCGCTCGCCGCCGAAACCGACAAGGACCCGCGGCTGGTTGAGGTGATCCTCTCGGAGTCGCGCCGGATCGTTCGGCACCGCCCTAATTTGCTGATCGCCGAGCACCTTCTCGGTTTCGTCATGGCCAATGCCGGGATCGATCACTCGAACGTCGCGCCCTCTGATGGCATCGAGCGCGTGCTGCTGCTGCCCATTGACCCCGACGGTTCGGCCCGCGCCCTGCAACAGCGTCTCGCCGAGGCGTGCGGCAAGCGCATCGCCATCATCATCAGCGACAGCTTCGGCCGGCCGTTTCGCCGCGGCACGGTCGGCATCGCGCTCGGCGCCGCCGGATTGCCGGCGCTGATCGACTGGCGCGGCCACCCCGATCTGTTCGGGCGCAAGCTCGAAGTCACCGAGACCGGGTTTGCCGACGAGATCGCCGCCGCCGCCTCGCTGGTTCAGGGCCAGGCCGATGAGGGGACGCCGATCGTCCTGGTGCGCGGCCTTTCCTGGTCGGCGCCCGAGGCGCCCGCCGCCGCGCTGGTCCGACCGCCCGAGCACGATCTTTTCAGATGAGCCATTCCGGCGGATCGGTGCTCGCGCTGTCGGGCGGGGTCGGCGGCGCCAAGCTGGCACTCGGGCTCTACCGCACATTGAGGCCCGACACACTCACCGTCATCGCCAATACCGGCGACGATTTCGAGCATTTGGGCCTCAGGGTCTCGCCCGACCTCGATACGCTGCTCTACACGCTTTCGGGACAGGATAATCTCGAGCTCGGCTGGGGCCGGCGCGGCGAGACCTGGACTTTCATGGCCGCGCTCGAAGCACTGGGCGGGGAGACCTGGTTCCGCCTCGGCGACGGCGACCTTGCCACCCATGTCGAGCGCACGCGGCGGCTCAAGGCCGGCGAGAGCCTTTCCGCGATCATGGATGATTTCCGGCGCCGCCTCGGGATTGCCGCGCGGCTGGTGCCGATGTCGGACGATCCGGTGCGCACCCGTCTGCGCACGCCTGACGGCTGGCTCGATTTCCAGGATTATTTCGTCCGGTTGCGCTGTGCGCCGGCGATTTCCGCGGTGGAATTCGCGGGCAGCGAGAGGGCACGACCGCACCCCGATGTTCTCGCCGCGCTCGCCGATCCGCTGCTGCGTGTCGTGGTGATCTGCCCGTCCAACCCGTTCATCAGCATCGACCCGATCCTCGCCGTGCCCGGCATTCGCGCCGCGTTGCGCGAGTGCCCGGCGCCGGTCGTCGCGGTGTCGCCGATCATCGCCGGCAAGGCGGTCAAGGGTCCGACCGCCAAGATGATGGAAGAGCTGGGCTTGCCGGTCGATGCCGCCGCGGTGGCGCGCTATTACCGCGATTTTATCGACCTCTAT
>JBGPTQ010000063.1:0-8132 GCA_041490725.1 Allostellaceae bacterium
GCGATCGGCCCGTGCTTCATCTCGCCCGCCGCATAGCCTTCGGCGTGGATGTAGGAAATCTCCTTCAGTTTCAGCGCGCCTTCGAGCGCCAGCGGATAGGCCGTGCCGCGCCCGAGATAGAGCACGTCGCGCGCCAGCGCGATCTCGGCGGCGACCTCCTGAATTCGCTCGTCATGGTGCAAGACTTCGCTGGCGCGCGACGGGATCTCGGCGAGCTGGCCGGCCAGCGCCGCCTCGCCCGCGGCGTCGATCGTGCCGCGCGCCCGCGCCAGGGCGACGGTAAAGGCGGCCAGCACCGCGAGCTGGGTGGTGAAGGCCTTGGTCGAGGCGACGCCGATCTCGGGGCCGGCGAGGGTCGGCAGGACGACATCGGCCTCGCGCGCGATCGTGCTTTCCGGCTGGTTGACGATGGCGATGATCTTCTGCCCGGCCTCGCGGCAATAGCGCAATGCCGCCAGCGTGTCGGCGGTCTCGCCCGACTGCGAGATGATGAGCGCGGCGCCATCCTTCGGCATCGCCGGGGCGCGGTAGCGGAATTCGGAGGCGATGTCGGCCTCTACGGGCACGCGGGCGATGCTTTCGAGCCAGTATTTGGCGATCATCCCGGCGTGATGGGCGGTGCCGCAGGCAAGGGCCGTGATCTTGCCGATATCGCCGAGGGCGAACGGCAATTCCGGCAGGTGAATGGCGCGGCTCACCGGGTTGATCAGCGCGTGCAAGGTGTCGCCGATCACCGCCGGCTGCTCGAAGATCTCCTTCTGCATGAAGTGGCGGTAATTGCCCTTGCCAATGAGGGCGCCGGACAGCGCGGTGTTGCGCACCGCGCGCGCGACCTTGTGGTTCTCGCGGTCGAAGATCGTCACCGCGTGCGAGGTCACGACGGCCCAGTCGCCTTCCTCGAGGTAGGTGATGCGGCGGGTCAACGGGGCCAGCGCCAGCGCATCCGAGCCGACGAACATCTCGCCGTCGCCATAGCCGATCGCCAGCGGGCTGCCGCGGCGCGCGCAGATCAACAAATCGTGCTCGCCGGCGAACAGGAAGACGAGGGCGAAGGCGCCTTCGAGCCGCTCCAGGGTGCGCGCCACCGCCTGCGCCGGCGCGAGGCCCTGCGCCAGGTGATGCGTCGCCAGGATCGCCACCGCTTCGGTGTCGGTCTGGGTGTGGAACCGGTAGCCGAGCCCGACGAGCTCGCGCTTCAACGTCTGGAAGTTCTCGATGATGCCGTTATGGACGATGGCGACCCGGTCGGTGGCGATCGGGTGGGCGTTGCCCTCGGTCGGCGAGCCGTGCGTCGCCCAGCGCGTATGACCGATGCCGATTGTGCCCTGCACCGGCTCGCGTTCGAGCCGCGCGACGAGGTTGGCGAGCTTGCCCTCGGCGCGGCGCCGCTCGATACGGCCGTCGATCAGGGTCGCGACGCCAGCCGAATCATAGCCGCGATATTCGAGGCGGCGCAGCCCACGGATCAGCTCGGCCGCGACCGGCGTCTTGGCGATGATGCCGATGATGCCGCACATTAAATCTTATTCCCTAAGCCCTTGTTCTCAGCTGTTCTTCCTCCGCATTCGCGCCCGCATCTCGCGGGCCCGTCCCGGCTTGTCGACCTGCTGCCCGCGCGCGACGGTCAGCGCGTCGGCCGGTACGTCCCGGGTCACGACGCTGCCCGCCGCGACGATCGCGCCATCGCCGACCGTAACCGGCGCGACCAGCGCGGTGTTCGAGCCGATAAAGGCGCGCTCGCCGATGATCGTGCGGAATTTATTAAAGCCGTCGTAATTGCAGGTGATCGTGCCGGCGCCGATATTGGTCCCCGCACCGATGTCGCTGTCGCCGAGATAGGCGAGGTGATTGGCCTTGACGCCGATGCCGAGCCGGGCCTCCTTGACCTCGACGAAATTGCCGACATGGACCTCGGCCTCGAGCACCGCGCCGGGGCGCAGCCGAGCGAACGGGCCAACAATCGCGCCCCGCGCGATCGTCGCGCCTTCGAGATGCGAGAACGAGCGAATGAGGACATTGTCGGCGACGGTGACGCCGGGCCCGAAGACGACGTAAGGCTCGACCACGACATCGCGCCCGAGCCGCGTATCGGCAGAGAGGAACACGGTCTCGGGCGCGATCAGCGTTGCGCCCTCCTCCATCGCGCGGCGGCGCAACCGGCCCTGCATCAGCGCTTCGGCATCGGCCAGCTCGGCGCGGGTGTTGACCCCTATGAGCTCCTCGGCCGGCAATTCGGCGACCCGGCACGATAGGCCTTGGCCGCGGGCGATCGCGACGATGTCGGTCAGGTAGAATTCGAGTTTGGCGTTGTTGTTCCCGATTCGGTCCACCAGGTCGAAGGCGTGGCGCGAGTCGAGCGCCATGATGCCGCCATTGCACAGCCCGATCGCCCGCTCCTCGGCGCCGGCGTCCTTGGCTTCGACGATGCGCAAGAGGGCGCCGTCGCGGTCGAGCACGAGGCGGCCGTAGGGTCCGGGATCGGCCGGCCGCATGCCGGCGACCGCGACCGCCGCCGCCGGCGCGCGGCGCCGCACGGCGAGCAACTCGGCGATGGTTTCGGCGCGCAACAGCGGGGTGTCGCCAAACAGCACGACAATGTCGGCGATGCCGCCCTGGGCAAGGCGATCGGCCAGCGCGGGACGCGCCGCGCGCAGCGCGTCGCCGGTGCCGCGCGGCGGGGATTGGGTCACGCTCGGCGCCGGCGCGACGGCATGGGCCACCGCATCCATGCCACGGCCAACGACGACGATGGTCTCGGACGGATTGAGCGGGCGCAGCGCGTCGATGACGTGGCGGATCATCGGCGTTCCGGCGATCTCATGCAGGACCTTGGGACGCGCCGATTTGAGGCGGGTGCCCTCGCCGGCGGCGAGGATGATGGCGGCGAAGCGGGATCGGCTCATGACACGGCTTGTAGGGAACGAAACGCGATCATAGAGGCAAAGGTTGCACGCCGCCAGCCATCCTGCCAACACACAGATTGTTGCGGAGTATGACCGGCCCGGCGCAGAGTTGATGGCGATGGCGCATTTTCTGTTGGTCTTCGACCTCGACGGCACGCTGGTTGATAGCGTGCCAGATTTAACCAATACGCTTAACGAAGTGTTGCGCGAGCGCGGCTATGCGCCGTTAGCGCAGTCTGAAGTGGCGCCCCTGGTCGGCGATGGCCTGCCGGCCTTGGTCGCCCGCGCTTTTGCCGCACGCGGCGGTGCTGCTGCCGAGGCGGAAGCGGTGTTGCCGCGCTATATCGAACTCTATGAGGCCAACGCCACCGCCCTGACCCGGCCCTATCCCGGGGTGCGCGAGACCCTCGCGGAGCTGCGCCGGCGCGGCTATCGCAATGCGGTGTGCACCAACAAATTGCAGCAGGCGAGCCTCATGGTGCTCGCCGGGGTCGACCTGACCGGGCTGTTCGACGGCATCGCCGGCGGCGACCGCTATCCGGTCAAAAAGCCCGACCCCGGCCATCTGCTCGGTCTCATTGGTGAGCTCGGCGGCAGCGCTGGGCGGGCGGTGATGATCGGCGACAGCGAAAACGACGCGGCCGTCGCGCACGCCGCTTCGGTGCCCCTCGTCATGATGCGCTACGGCTATGCGCGGGTCGACCCGGAGACGCTTGGCGCCGTCGCGGTGCTCGACCATTTCACCGAGCTGCCATCCGCGCTCGAACGGCTGGGGCTCACTCCATGAGCTGCAGGTCGACACCGCGGCCATGCAACTCGGCGAGATAGCCAGTCACCGATCCGACTTCGGTCTCCAGCTCCATGCGCACCGGCACCAACAGATCGCCGGGCACCAGCCGGGCGTACCAGATCGTGCCCTCCCGGGCGCCCTCGCTCTCGTTGGGATCGGCCGGGAAGCCGGCGATCTCTGTGCGTTTCATATGGCAGGCGCGGGTCGCACCCTCGAAACGCTGACCACCGGCCGGCGACAAGATTTGCTCTCCACGATCGGCATAGCGAAGGTCGTAGCGGCGGCGGCCTTCGTAAACCGGAACGACTACCGTGCAGTCGCCGGCCCGGGCGAGCCGGCGCTCGACCAGGAAATACGCGGTCAAATTGTCAACCGTACCGCGCATTTGCGCGGCTGTGATCGGCTCGATCGACGGCGGCGAGGCGTCACCATCGACACTGCCGTCACTGTGGTAATCGACACGGTCATGGCGATCGACGCCATTGCGTCGGGTGTCGCTGCGGAAGGCGTCGGGCAGAGCCGAATCGCCGGTAAGCCGGCCGCGCACCTTGGAATGGTCGGCGAGGCGGACGAAGACGCCGGTTACCCCGCGGGTCCTCAGGTCCGACACGATCGCGTAGCGGTCGCCGGCCTCGTCGATTTCCGTGCGGTTGGTTACCACATGGAGGCCGGCGGGGCCGAACACCTCGAAGCGCATAAGGATCCGGTCGGTCTGGGGAGGCGACTGCGCCAGCGCGCCACCGATCACCAGCAGCAGCCCGCCGATCAGCGACAGCACCAACGAACGCGCAAGAGCCATTTCGGGATGCTGTCATGCGGGATCGGCGCCGTCCAGCCCGCGCCTTGACAGCTCTTGGAGAGCCGCTAACGGGATCGGTGGATTGTGCCGCCAATTGTTGACCTGTTAACCCGATTGCTGTTCGATGCGTCGACGGCTCACGAGATCGAGGCCTACTGCCATGTGGAACCTGACGGGGGACGACATTCAGCGAGCCAAGGAGGAACTCAAGGGTCGGCGTGCCGCAATCAAGGCTCACTATGATAACGAGATGAAGCAGCTTGAGGCCGATATTGCCGCCATCGAGGCGTTTGAGCGCGCGGCGATAAATTTCGTGTCGAGTTACAAAGGTGAAGATGGGCCTTCGGCAACCGTCGCCGATCCGGCGCCAGTGTTGGAAAGGGTTGCCGCCGCCAGCGCGAGCGAACAGACGAGCTTGGCGAGCGAGCAGACCAGATCGACGAGCTTGGTGACCCCTGTCCAAGAGAGCGCCGAGGCGGAAGCCGCTCCGGGCGCCGAGCCGGTGACCGCTGGGAAAAGCTCCTCGCGCTGGCGCATGCGTCTCAGCGCCACGGAAGGCTCACGGTAAACCGCCAACAAACTGAGTTACGCGGCGGCGAAAGAGACCCCAGGATAGCTCACGCGCTCGGCGCTCCCGCCCGGGTGTTCGTTTGCCGACAACCGCCGCCACAAATCGAGGGCGCCGTGCTTGAACGCGCGTCGCGCGGCGCCTTGACAGCTCTTGGAGCGGCCTCCTAAATGCGGCGAGCCGGGTAACCCAGGCGGGCGCGTAGCTCAGCGGGAGAGCACACCCTTCACACGGGTGGGGTCACAGGTTCAATCCCTGTCGCGCCCACCATGCTTCGGGTGCGTCGAACAGCATCATCGGCCGGCGATGTCCCGATGGAGGCGAAAATGCCCGAGGGCCTGCAAATCACCGAACGCCACCAGGATCCCTACGCCTGGGCGCTGGCGCAGGCAGCCCTGCTGCGGCGCGACGCAGCCGGTCGGAAAGCCCTGGACGCCGCTGGTCTCACCGAATTTCTCGAGGAATGGGCCGACGAGATGTTGTCCGCGGTGCGCAGCCAGATGGTCAACCTGATGGCTCATGCCGCCAAGGTGGCGCTGTCGCACAATCCCGAGATCATCGGTCACTGGCGCAGCGAGTGCATCGAGTTCCACGATCGCCTGGTTGACGGCTATCGCCCATCGATGCGCGACAAGATCGATATGGCGAGCCTGTGGCATCGCGCGACCCGGAAGGTCGATGCCAGCTTCGCCGATCACGGCGAGGCAAAGCCGCGATTGCCGGCGCAATGCCCGTTTACCCTGGATCAACTGATCGACCCGGACCTCGACCTCGATCGTCTCGTCGCGACGGTGGCCGCACCGGTCCACAGGCGTAACCCGCCACAACCGACCTCTTCGAAACCTTAGAACCGACGGGAGGACCCCCATGCGCCGCGCCGTCATCGTTTCCACCGCGCGCACGCCGATCGGCCGAGCCTATCGCGGCGCCTTCAACGACACCCAGCCGCAGGCATTGGCCGGGCACGCCATCGCCGAAGCGGTCAGGCGCTCAGGCGTCGCGCCGGCCGAGATCGACGACGTCATCATCGGCGCGGCGATCCAGCAGGGCGCGCAGGGCTTTAATGTGGCGCGCCAGAGCGCGCTGCGCGCTGGCCTCCCGGACAGCGTGCCGGCGATGTCGATCGACCGGCAGTGCTCCTCGGGGATGATGGCGATCGCCACCGCCGCCAAGGAGATCATGCATGACGGCATGACCATCGCGGTCGGCGGCGGCGTCGAATCGGTCTCGCTCGTGCAGAACGACAAGATGATCCGCACCCGCGGCGACGACCCCGAGCTCGTCCGCCGCATCCCGGCGCTCTACATGACGATGATCGAGACCGCCGAGATCGTCGCCGAGCGCTACAAGATCTCGCGCGAGGCGCAGGACGAATACGCGCTGCGCTCGCAGCAGCGCACCGCCGCCGCGCAGCAGGCCGGGCGTTTTGACGACGAGATCGCGCCCCTCCCCACGGTCATGATCGCGACCGACCGCGCGACCGGCGAAACCTCGAACAAACCCGTCACGCTCGACAAGGACGAAGGCAACCGCCCGGACACCTCGCTGGAGGGCCTGGCCAACCTGAAGCCGGTGTTCAAGGACGGGCAGCGCATCAAGGAGGGCCGCTTCATCACCGCCGGCAACGCCTCGCAGCTGTCGGACGGGGCGTCGGCCTGCGTCTTGATGGAGGAGAGCGAGGCCGAGCGCCGCGGGCTCCAGCCGCTCGGGATCTATCGCGGCATCGCGGTCGCCGGCTGCGCGCCCGACGAGATGGGCATCGGCCCGGTCTTCGCCGTGCCCAAACTGCTAACGCAGCACGGGCTCACAGTCGACGACATCGATTTGTGGGAATTGAACGAGGCGTTCGCCTGCCAGGTAGTCTATTGCCGCGACCGGCTCCAAATCCCGCATGACAAGCTCAATGTCAATGGCGGCGCGATCTCGATCGGCCATCCCTATGGCATGTCGGGCTCGCGCATGGTCGGCCACGCGCTGATCGAGGGCAGGCGCCGCGGGGCGCGGCTGGTCGTCTGCACGATGTGCATCGGCGGCGGGATGGGCGCCGCCGGCCTCTTCGAGGTGGCGTAACAGAGAAAGAACTCTTTAACGCAAAGGGCGCGAAGGATTTGCAAAGGACGCAAAGAAAAATTCAATCGCAATCCCGGCGAAAGCCGGGACCCACTCTTCAACCGTTCGGGACGCGGATGAGTGGGTCCCGGCTTTCGCCGGGATTGCGATGCGTTCTGCGTCCTCCGCGTAACCTCAGCGTCCTCTGCGTTAAAGCGTTTTTTATTTTCTGAGGGAAAGCAACGTGACTATTATCGAAGGCATCGCCGAGCGGATTGCCGCCATCACCTATGACGATCTGCCGCCCGAGGCGGTGGAGTGGGCGAAGAGGGCGATCCTCGATACGGTTGGGGTGACCCTGGCCGGGGCCGGCGAGCCGTGCGCGCAGATCGTCGAGCGGGTGCTCGGAAGCGGCGCCGGTGAATGCCTGATTTTCGGTAGCGACCGCCGCGCCGCGCCGCTCGATGCCGCGCTGATCAACGGCACCGCGGCGCATGCGCTCGATTTCGACGACGTCAGCAACTCATTGGGCGGCCACCCCTCGGCGCCGATCCTGCCGGCCCTGTTCGCGCTTGGCGAGATGCTCGACTGCACCGGGCGTGCCTTCATCGCCGCCTATGTCGCGGGGTTCGAGACCGAGACGCGGATCGCCCGCGGCGTCCACTTTCATCATTACGAGAAGGGCTGGCATCCGACCGCGACCTTGGGCGTGTTCGGGGCCACCGCGGCATGCTGTCACCTGATGGGCCTCGACCGGGCGCGGACCGCGCAGGCACTGGCGATCGCCGCCTCGCTGGCCTCCGGCATCAAGGCCAATTTCGGCACGATGACGAAACCGCTGCATGTCGGGCACACCGCGCGGGGCGGCCTCTTCGCGGCGCAGCTGGCGCGCGAGGGGTTCACCGCCAACCCGGAAGCGCTCGAGCACAAGCAGGGCTTCCTCATGGTATTCAACGGCCCCGGCAATTTCGACGCCGAGGCGATACTCAAGGATTGGGGGCGGCCCTACGACATCGTCCGGCC
>JBGPTQ010000064.1:0-8130 GCA_041490725.1 Allostellaceae bacterium
CGAAACACAACTCCCTCTCCCCCAGTGGGGGAGAGGGCTCGGGTGAGGGGGTCGAAGGGCGGGCTTTGGAGACGCCCCGTTCACCCATCACGCCTTATCGAGCGCCTGCTTGAGGTCGGCGACGATGTCGTCCTCGTGTTCGAGGCCGATCGAGAGGCGGACATAGCCGTCGGTGACGCCGGTCTGCAATTGCTCCTCGGGCGACAGCTGCGAATGCGTGGTGCTCGCCGGATGGATCGCGAGCGAGCGCGCATCGCCGATATTGGCGACGTGGTAGAACATTTGGAGCGCGTCGATGAAGCGCCGCCCGGCGTCAAGCCCGCCCTTCAACTCGAAGCCGAGCAGCGCGCCATAGCCGCCTTTGAGATAGGCATCGGCGCGGCGCTTGGCTTCGCCGGTCATCAGGCTGGGATGAATCACCTTCGCGACCTTGGGGTGTTCCTTGAGACAGCGGGCGGCCACCAGCGCGTTGGCGCAATGCACCCGCATCCGCAACGGCAATGTCTCGAGCCCCTGGATGTGCAGGAAGGAATTGAACGGGCTCGCCGCGGCGCCGAGATCGCGCAACAGCGTCACCCGCATCTTGAGGATATAGGCGATCGGCCCCAAGGGCTTGACCGCCTGGGTCCACACCGCGCCGTGATAGCTCGGGTCCGGCTGGTTCAAGAGCGGAAAGCGGTCGGCGTGCTTCTCCCAGTCGAAATTGCCGCCATCGACGACGATGCCGCCGATCGAGGTGCCGTGGCCGCCGATATATTTGGTCGTCGAATGCATCACCACCGCGGCGCCGTGGTCGAGCGGCCGGCACAGCACCGGCGCGGCGGTGTTGTCGACGATCAGCGGCACCCCCAGTTCGCGCCCGATCCGGGCAACCTCGCCGATCGGAAAGACCTCGAGCTTCGGGTTGGGCAGGGTCTCGGCGTAATAGCAGCGCGTCTTGGCATCGGTGGCGCGGCGGAAATTCTCGGGGTCGGATGGATCGACAAAGCGGACCTCCATCCCCATCGTCTTCTGCATCGTGTTGAGAAACAGGTTCCAGGTGCCGCCATAGAGGTTGGTCGAGCTGACGAAATTGTCGCCGGCCTGGGTGATGTTGTTGACCGCAAACATCGAGGCCGCCTGGCCCGAGCCGACCGCCAGCGCCGCGACCCCGCCTTCGAGCGCGGCCACCCGCTGCTCTAAGACGTCGTTGGTCGGGTTCATGATGCGGGTGTAGATGTTGCCGAGTTCCTTGAGCCCGAACAAATTGGCGGCATGCTCGGTGTCGCGGAACTGATAGCTCGTCGTCTGGTAGATCGGCACGGCGACGGCATTGGTCGTCGGGTCGCTGCGATAGCCGGCATGCAGCACGATGGTTTCGGGATGCTTGCTCTCTGTCGGCATCTCACTCTCCGTTCCGGGACGCGCGGTTGCGGTGCAACTCTGCCATGACCGGATGCACGAGGTAAGCGGCATCGTCGGCGGTGATGATGAGCCAGGCCGCGACCGGCGTTGATCGGCGGCGGAGCATGTACCACTTAAAGCTGTGATCCGAGCCGCGCCGGGGCGAATCTGTTTGCCGCCGCGGTCGGGCCGGGCCGCTGCGGGGCGCCGATCCCATGAAGAAGCCGGGCCGATGAAAAAAGAGACGCAATATCACACTTGGTATTGGATCGCCGCGATGGTCGCGGTGATGCTGATACAGGCGGTCTTTGCCTCCTACACTCAGATCGCGCAGATCGCCTACAGCGACTTCCAGGACGATTTGAAAGCCGGCAATATCGTCGAGGTCAGAGTCAGCGGCAACTACATCCAAGGAACGTTTAAGCAGCCTGACAAAAACGGCCACACAAATTTTATCACGACCCGCGTCGCCCCCGAGATGGCGCAGGAGCTGGAAAAATATAACGTGAAGTTTGCCGGAGCGATCGAGAGCACATTTCTGCGCGATCTGCTGTCCTGGATAGTGCCGATCGCATTGTTTCTCGGCGTGTGGATGTTCATATATCGGCGCTTCGCCAGCCAGCAGGGGTTCGGCGGGCTGATGTCGATCGGCCGCAGCAAGGCCAAGGTCTATGTCGAGACCGACACCAAGACGACCTTTGCCGACGTTGCCGGGGTCGACGAGGCCAAGGCCGAGTTGCAGGAAATCGTCGCCTTTCTGAAGGACCCGACGAGCTATGGCCGGCTCGGCGGGCGGGTGCCGAAGGGGGTGCTGCTGGTCGGCCCGCCGGGCACCGGCAAGACACTGTTGGCGCGGGCGGTTGCCGGCGAAGCCAACGTGCCGTTCTTCTCGATCAACGGCTCGGAATTCGTCGAGATGTTCGTCGGGGTCGGCGCGGCGCGGGTGCGCGACCTGTTCGAGCAGGCGCACCAGAAGGCGCCCTGCATCATCTTCATCGACGAGCTCGACGCGCTCGGCCGTGCCCGCGGCGCCTACCCCGGGGGCGGCGGGCATGACGAGAAGGAGCAGACCCTCAATCAGCTCTTGAGCGAGCTCGACGGGTTCGACACGCGTGCCGGCATGATCCTGTTGGCGGCGACCAACCGCCCCGAGATCCTCGATCCGGCATTGCTGCGCGCCGGCCGCTTCGATCGGCAGGTGCTGGTCGATCGCCCGGACAAGATCGGCCGGGTGCAGATCCTCGAGGTGCACATCCGAAAAATCCGAATGGCCCCGAATGTCGATCTCGAAACCGTGGCGGCGCTGACCCCCGGCTTTACCGGCGCTGATCTGGCTAATCTGGTCAACGAAGCAGCGCTGCTGGCGACGCGGCGCGGCGCCGAGGCGGTGACCCTCGACGATTTCACCGGCGCGATGGAGCGCATCGTTGCCGGGCTGGAAAAGAAGAACCGGCTGCTCAACCCGCACGAGCGCGAGGTTGTCGCCCACCACGAAATGGGGCACGCGCTGGTCGCCTTGTCCCTGCCGGGTACCGACAAGGTCCACAAGGTATCGATCATCCCGCGCGGCATCGGCTCGCTCGGCTACACGATCCAGCGGCCGACCGAAGACCGCTACTTGATGACGCGCCACGAGCTCGAGAACAAGATGGCGGTGCTGCTCGGCGGCCGGGCGGCCGAGCACATCGTCTTCGGCGAGCTGTCGACCGGCGCCGCCGACGATCTGGTCAAGGTGAGCGACATCGCGCGCAGCGTCGTCACTCGCTATGGCATGACCGAAGAGCTCGGCCAGGTGGTGTACGAGAAGAGCCCGCACAGCTTCCTCGGCGGCGAGATGCCGCAGATGCTCTACACCGAGCGCAGCTACAGCGAGGCAACCGCCCGCGAGATCGATGCCACCGTCAAGGGAATCGTCGACGCGGCATTCCGCCGGACGGTCACGCTGCTTCGGGAGCAGCGCGACACGCTCGAACGCGGCGCACGCCTCTTGCTCGAGCACGAGACCCTCGACGAAGCCGACCTTGCCGCGTTGTGCAAAGAGCAGCATGCGGTCGCCGGCTAGCGTCCAGCCGGGCCGGCCGGCCCCTGTTGCATGTGGGGGCCGCCCAGCCGATGATAGGCATGTCAACAGCAATGGATTGCGACGTTGAAAAAATCAGCAAACCAGAGTGACGCCGCGCCGTACGGCCGCGGGACGGGCGTGCCCGACCCGGTCGATATTCATGTCGGCGCCCGGGTCCGCACGCGGCGGCTGTTGATCGGCATGAATCAGGAGACGCTCGCCCGGGCGCTCGGGCTCACCTTTCAGCAAGTCCAGAAATATGAGGGCGGCGCCAATCGGGTCAGCGCCTCGCGGTTGTCGCAAATCGCCGAGATCCTGGGCGTGCCGATTGCCTATTTCTTCAGCGATCTCGAGCCTGACGGTTCCGCGCCGAGCGCGCACGACCAGGAGGCGCGCCAGCGCCTGCAGCGCCCGGAAACGATCGAATTGATCCGATCCTATTATGCGATCGCCGATCAGCAAACGCGCCAGCAATTCCTCGAAATGGTCAAGGCGGTGGCGCAAGCGCAGCAGCCCCGGCAATAGAAGGCGATGACGCAGGACCGGATCGCTGTGGGCACCGTTGCCCGGTCCCTGCCGCACCTTCCGCCGGATCGCGGTCCGCGCCGATGAACGACAGCGTGGCAGTCTCGCCCCGCTTGCTTGGCCGCGAGGCGGGCGAACCCCTCGATGTCGATGCCCTCATTGCCGGATTTCGCGGCCGCACCGCAAAGCTCGGGATCATCGGGCTCGGCTACGTCGGGTTGCCGCTCTTACGTACCGCGGCCGAGCGCGGGTTTTCGGCGTTGGGCTTCGACATCGATCGCGCCAAGGTCGAGTTGCTCAATGCCGGCGGGTCGTATCTGGGCCACATCAGCGCCGACAGTATCGCTGCGGTGCGGCGCAGCGGACATCTCGCCGCGACCGCCGATTTCTCCCGGCTCGGCGAAGTCGATGCGATCATTCTGTGCGTCCCGACGCCGCTGACCCGGCAGCGCGAGCCCGATCTCAGTTTTATCGTTTCGACTACAGAGACCGTGGCACGGCATCTGCGGCGCGGACAGCTGATCGTGCTCGAGTCGACAACCTATCCCGGAACCACCCGCGAAATCATGCAGCCGATCCTGGAACGCTCGGGGCTGCGGTCGGCGCGCGATTTCTTTCTCGCCTACTCGCCCGAGCGCGCCGATCCCGGGAATGCGGATTTCGCCACCGGCGATATTCCCAAGGTGGTCGGCGGCGACGGGCCGGAGGCGCTGCGCCTCGCCCGAGCCCTTTATGACGCCGTGGTGGCGCGGACGGTCCCGGTAACCTCGCTCGAAGCCGCCGAGGCGGTAAAGCTGACCGAGAACATCTTCCGCTCGGTCAACATCGCCCTCGTCAACGAGTTGAAGATTGTGTTCGAGGCAATGGGCATCGATATCTGGGAGGTGATCGAGGCGGCCAAGACCAAGCCCTTCGGCTATATGCCGTTTTACCCCGGCCCTGGGCTCGGCGGGCACTGCATCCCGATCGATCCGTTCTACCTGACCTGGAAGGCCCGCGAATTCAACATCGCGACCCGGTTCATCGAACTGGCGGGCGAGATCAACACGGCGATGCCGCAGCGAGTCGTCGAGAAAACCGCGGCGGCCCTGAGCGAGCGCTCCGGCCGGGCGCTCAAGGGCGCGCGGATTCTGATCATCGGCGTCGCCTACAAGAAGAACATCGACGACACGCGGGAGAGCCCGGCGCTGACCATCATGGAGTTGCTCGATCGGCATGGGGCGCTCGTGTCATTCCACGACCCCTATCTTGCCGAGATCCCGCGCACCCGCGAGCACGCGCAATTCGCCGGCCGCCGCTCGATCCCGCTCACTGAAGCGGCCGCCGCATCCTGCGATGCCGCGATCATCTGCACCGACCACGACCCCGTGGATTACCGGCTGCTCGTCGAGCACTGCCCGCTCGTCATTGACACCCGCAATGCCTGCGCCCGCCGCGGGCTTGCCGGCGAGCGCGTGGTCAAGGCATGAGGGGCGGGCCGGGCGCCCACACCCTCTCCGCCCGCCATGGCCCATTGGGGGGCGGAGAGGGCCGGGGTGAGGTGGGGGATTCCAGAGCGCTGGCCTGCGGACCGCGGCCGTCCCGGCCGCCCGTCAGCTCGCGTGGGGCGGGCGTGACGCCCGCGGTCCGGACGAGTACCCACCTCACCTTCCCACGCCTGCGGCGTGGGCCCCTCCCTCTCCCCCCTGAAGGGCGGAGAGGGAAATTTAGCGCTGGCAAGCGCAGCTTCGTTTAGCGATGTGCGGCATCGCCGGTTTCATGTTGCCGCAGCCGGCGCTGGCGCGCGCCGACATCGAGGCGCGGTTGTGGGCGATGATCGGCACGCTGCGGCACCGCGGGCCCGATGACGAGGGCGTGTGGACCGACGGGCTGGGGGCGCTGGCCCACGCCCGGCTGTCGATCATCGACTTGTCGCCCGCCGGCCACCAGCCGATCGCGAGTGCCGGCGGCGAGGTGTGGCTGACCTACAACGGCGAAGTTTACAATTTCGTCGAGCTGCGCGACGAGCTTGCCGCGTTGGGCTACGTCTTTCGCAGCCGGACCGACAGCGAGGTCATCGCCAATGGCTGGCACGCCTGGGGGCCACGGTTGTTCGGCCGCCTGCGCGGGATGTTCGCGCTGGCCTTATGGGACCGGCGCTCGCGCCGCCTCGTTCTCGCGCGCGACCGCATCGGCAAAAAGCCGCTCTATTACGCGCCGACCCAACAGGCCTTTCTGTTCGGCTCGGAGATCAAGGCACTGCTCGCCTGGCCCGGGCTGGCACGCATCCCCAACCTGAGCGCGATCGACCATTACCTGACGCTGCAATACGTGCCGGCGCCCGAGACCGCCTTTGCCGGCGTCAAGCGGTTGCCGCCGGCGCATTATCTGGTGGTCGGCGCCGCTGCCGACGGCAGCTGGCACGAGCCCGAGCTGGTGCGCTACTGGGAATTGCCCGAGCCGCGGACCCTAGGCACGGCGCCGGACCCCGCCGAGCTGCAGCGCGAGCTGGTCGCCCATCTCGAAGAGGCGGTGCGGCTGCGCATGATATCAGACGTGCCGCTCGGCGCCTTTCTCTCGGGCGGGGTCGATTCGAGCGCGGTCGTCGCGATGATGGCGCGGGCCGGCAGGGGTCCGGTCAAGACGTTCTCGATCGGCTTTCCCGCCAAGGAATATGACGAGACCCGTTATGCCCGGATGGTCGCCGAGCGCTATGGCACCCAGCATGAGGAATTCGTCGTCGAGCCGGATGCGGTCGCGATCTTGCCGCGGCTCGTGTGGCATTACGGCGAACCCTTCGCCGATCCCTCGGCGATCCCGACCTATTATGTGTCGCAGATGGCGCGCCAACACGTCACCGTCGCCCTCAATGGCGATGGCGGCGACGAGGCGTTTCTCGGCTATGCCCGCTACCGGGCGATGCGCCACCTCGACCGCCTCGACCGGTGGCCGTTGGCTGGACGGACCGCTCTGGCGCGGTTGCTCGCCGTGGCGCCGCCGGCGATTGGACGGCGGCTGCGCCTCCCGCAGATCCGCGACATGCTCGAGGCTCCGATCGAGCGGCCCGAGCGCCGCTATGCCGGGGCGATCGCCTTCTTCGGCGATTCTGACAAGGCGCAGGGCTATGGCGAGGCGATGCGAGGGCAGCTGGCGCATTCGGCGCTCGATCTGCTCGCGCCCTATTTCGCCCGTGCCGGGAGCCTTGTCGCCGGCGCCAATTGGGCCGACTTCCATACCTATCTGCCGGACGATCTGATGGTGAAGGTCGATGTCGCCAGCATGGCGCACGGCCTGGAGACGCGCTCGCCGCTGCTCGACCATGTTCTCTTGGAATGGGCCGCGCGCATCCCGCCCGCGGTCAAGATGAAAGGGGGGCGGACAAAGGCGCTGTTCAAGGCGGCGATGGCGCCCTACCTGCCGGGCAAGATATTGCGCCGCAAGAAAATGGGGTTCGGCTGCCCGATCGACCAATGGCTGCGGCGCGAGCTGAAAGAGCTCGCCTATGACACCTTGCTGGCGCCGGCCGCGCGCGAACGCGGCCTGATGCGGCCCGATTACGTCAAGCGGCTGCTCGACGAGCACTGCGCCTATCGGGCCAATCACCACACCAGGCTGTGGGCCCTCTTGATGCTCGAATTGTGGTTCCGGACGTGGATCGACGGGGCGGCGGCGAGCGACGCATACCGCCCTGCGGCATAGGCGAGTTGCACAGCGCGCGGACATTTTCCCTCTCCGCCCTTTAGGGCGGAGAGGGAGGGGACCCGCCGCATAGCGGCGGGGAGGGTGAGGTGGGCATCGGCGAGCGCTCTGGCATCCCCCACCTCACCCCGGCCCTCTCCGCCCCCCAATGGACCATGGCGGGCGGAGAGGGAGAGGCGGAGCGGGTGCAGCGTCGCCGGGTGCTGATCATCGTCAACCCGGCGGCAGGGCGGGCGCGATCGTCGCGGCGCCGGCTCGACCGGGTGGTCGCGGCGCTGGATCGGCTCGGCTGCACGGTCGTCTTGCGCCGCGCCGGGCCGGCGAGCGGCGATGCCGAGCGCCTGGCGCGCGAGGCCGAGGCGGATTTCGCGGTCATCGTCGCGGCCGGCGGCGACGGGACGCTCAACGCGGTGGTGAACGGGATCGCCGGGACGCCGCGAACGGTCGCTCTTCTGCCGCTTGGCACCGTCAATGTGCTGGCC
>JBGPTQ010000065.1:0-8099 GCA_041490725.1 Allostellaceae bacterium
CTCGGTGTAAAATAGGTGGGTGCGGAGAGCTTCTCGATGATCCTGTTTACCTTGCGCTGCGCTACGGGCCACGAATTCGAGGGTTGGTTCCGTGACGGCGACGGCTTCGCAGCGCAGCAGAAAGCCGGTGAGATCGCCTGCCCGCATTGCGGCGATGCGCAGGTCGAGAAGGCGGTGATGGCGCCCCGTATCGGGCGCTCGCGCGAGAAGACCCCGGCGATGTCGCCGGCGCAGATGCGGGCGGCGCTCGTTGAGCTGCGCCGCCAGGTGGAGACGAATTGCGATTATGTCGGCGAGCGCTTTGCCGAGGAAGCGCGCCGCATTCATCATGGCGACGTCGACCCGCACGGCATCTATGGCGAGGCGAGCGCCGACGAATCGCGCGAGCTGGCGGAAGAGGGCATCTCCTTCGGCCGCATCCCCTGGGTTTCGGCGACCGACGCCTAGGCGGCAATCGTGGTGCGTTGCGCTTAGCGCCGCACCGCGACAAGCATGTAGTTGACTGACAGATCGCTCGATTCGCTCCAATCGCCGCCGCGCCAATCGTAGCCGAGGCCGGCGAGGCGGGTCGTCGCGAGACCGGCACGGCGCAGGCCGAGCACGAATTCCGAGGGGCGGACGAAGCGGCGCCACTCATGCGTGCCGCGCGGCAGCCAACCGAGGACATATTCGGCCCCGACGATCGCCAGCGCGAAAGAGCGCGCGGTGCGGTTCAAGGTCGCGCCAATAAAGGCGCCGCCGGGCTTGACCAGCGCGCCGAGCGCGGCAAAGAAGGCATCGCGATCGGCGACGTGTTCGAGGATTTCGAGCGCGAGGACGACGTCAAAGCGCCCGCCGGCACCGGCCAGCGTCTCGATATCTGCCACGCGGTAATTGATCGCGAGCCCGCTCGCCTCGGCATGGGCGCGGGCCGTGACGATCGCCTGCGCGTCGGCGTCGAGGCCGGTGACGCTGAAACCAAGCCGGGTCATCGGCTCGGCGACGAGGCCGCCGCCGCAGCCGATATCGGCAAGGCTGAGGCCGGTGAAGGGGGAGAGCGAGCGCGCGTCGCGGTGAAAATGCGCGAGCAGCTGATGGCGGATGAAATCGATGCGCGCGGGGTTTATTCGATGGAGCGGCCGAAAGCCGCCCCGCGGGTCCCACCAGCCCGCACTTTGCGCGGCGAACCGATCGATATCCTCCGGGTCTACGGTGTCGCCGAATTCATCCATGTCCTCGGCTCTGTGCGATAAGGTGGCCGCAACTCCTGCGATCGAGTATGCGGAGGCGGCAGGGCGCCGACAACATGGTCGCGGCGGCCGCTCCGGACCCTTGGATGCGGCGACGCCAGAACCGGACCGGGGCCTCGCTCGCCAATCCGGGCGTTGCCGTGGAGCGGATAGCGCGTTACGAGAGAAGCATGGTGCGAATTGTTCAGAAATTCGGTGGGACATCGGTTGCCGACATCGATCGGATCGGGAATGCCGCCGGCCGCGTGAAGCGCGAGGTCGATGCCGGCAACGAGGTCGCGGTCGTTGTCTCGGCGATGGCTGGGGCGACCAACCAGCTCATCGCGTGGACCCGGCAGGCGAGCCGGGTGCATGACGCGCGCGAATACGATGTCGTCGTTTCGTCCGGCGAGCAGGTGACCGCCGGACTGATGGCGCTGTCGCTGCAGGCGCTCGGGGTCAATGCGCGCTCCTGGCTCGGCTGGCAGATCCCGATTCGCACCGATGGCGTGCACAGCAAGGCGCGGATCGACTCGATCCACACCGCCGAAATCGAGCGCCGGCTGGCCGAGGGGCAGGTCGCGGTCGTCGCCGGGTTCCAGGGGATCGAGCCGCGCGGACGGATCACGACGCTCGGGCGCGGCGGGTCGGACACCTCGGCGGTCGCGCTGGCCGCCGCGCTGAAGGCCGACCGTTGCGATATCTTTACCGATGTCGACGGGGTCTACACGACCGATCCGCGCATCGTTGCCAAGGCGCGCAAGCTGAATAAAATCACCTATGAGGAGATGCTCGAGCTGGCATCGCAGGGCGCGCGGGTGTTGCAGACGCGCTCGGTCGCGCTGGCGATGAGTCATCGCGTGCGCCTTCAGGTATTGTCGAGCTTTTCCGACAGCCCCGGGACGCTCGTAGTCGACGAGGATGAAATCGTGGAAAAACGGATCGTTAGCGGCATCGCCTACAGCCGCGACGAAGCCAAGATCACCGTGCAGCGGGTGGCCGACCGTCCCGGCGTGGCGGCGGCCATTTTCGGCCCGCTTGCCGACAACGCGATCAATGTCGACATGATCGTGCAGAACGTGTCCGAAGACGGCAAGACCACCGATCTGACCTTCACGCTCGCGCGCAGCGATCTCGACCGCGCCGTCGCGGTGCTCGAGGGCTGCCGCGGGGTGCTCGGCTTTCAGGCGCTGAAGCCGGATTCGAATGTCGTCAAGATTTCGGTCATCGGCGTCGGCATGCGCAGCCATGCCGGCGTCGCCAAGCAGATGTTCCAGACGCTGGCCGACAAAGGCATCAACATCCAGGTGATCTCGACCTCCGAGATCAAGGTCAGCGTGCTGATCGCCGCCGAATATACCGAGCTCGCGCTGCGCGCCTTGCATACGGCATACGGGCTCGACGACCCCGGATGAGCGAGGGACTGGCGGCGGCCGATCGCCCGGGGAGCGGGTCCGGGGCTGCCCTTCAGGGCGGTGGGCCGAACGGCGAGACCAGCCTGTGGCGTGCCGAGCTCGATCGGCTATGGGCGCGCGGACGCGCCTTCCTTGGCACCGATCTTGCCATAATGGGCGGGGCGATGACCTGGGTATCGGAGCGCAATCTTGTCGCGGCGATCTCGAATGCCGGCGGTTTTGGCGTGATCGCTTCGGGCGCGATGTCGCCCGGCTTGCTGGCCGAGGAGATTGCCGCCACCGCGGCGCTGACCAAGAAACCGTTCGGGGTTAATCTGATTACGATGCACCCGCAGCTCACCGAGCTGATCGATGTGTGCACCGCCCGGCATGTCGGTCACGTCGTACTCGCCGGCGGCATTCCGAGCGCGGCGGCAATCGAGCGGATCCGCAATGGCGGCGCGCGCGTGATTTGCTTTGCCCCGGCGCTGGCGATCGCGAAAAAGCTGGTGCGCATGGGTACCGATGCGATCGTCATCGAGGGCAGCGAGGCGGGCGGGCATATCGGGCCGGTATCGACCGCGGTGCTGGCGCAGGAGGTATTGCCTCATCTGGTCGCGGTGCCGGTCTTTGTCGCCGGCGGCATCGGGCGCGGCGAGGCGATGCTGTGCTATCTCGAAATGGGAGCATCCGGGGTTCAGCTCGGCACCCGTTTTGTCTGCGCCCACGAATCGATCGCCCATCCGCGCTTCAAGCGCGCCTTCATTCGGGCGGCGGCGCGCGATGCGGTGCCCTCGCCCCAGCTCGATGCGCGGTTTCCGGTCATTCCGGTGCGCGCTCTCGGCAACCCGGCGACCGAGCGGTTCCGCGCAGTGCAGCGCGAGGTCATCGACCGCTTCCACCGCGGTGAGCTGTCACAGAAGGACGCGCAGCTCGAAATCGAGCATTTCTGGGCCGGTGCGCTGCGCCGGGCGGTCATCGATGGCGATGTCGAAGGCGGCTCGCTGATGGCCGGCCAAAGCGTCGGGCTGGTGACGCGCGAGCAGAGCATGGTCGAGATCCTTGCCGAGCTGGTCGACCAGGCGCTGGCGCTGATTGCCATCCGCGCGCGCCGGTTCCGCGAAACGCCGCAATTCTCGGGCTCAGCGGAGGGCCAGGATCCCGGCGGATGAGCGAGGTCATCGGGAACCCCCCAGGGAGTACGCCGGGAAGCACGCCAGGTATCGCCCAAGACAATCCCAATGGGCACGTCACCGCGACCCGCCGCCTGCTGCAGCGCCTGCGCGGCATCATGGCCGGGTCGGGTGGCGCGCAGGAGCGGCTCGACCGGATCGTACGGGTGGTCGCCGCCGAAATGGTCGCCGAGGTCTGCTCGGCCTATGTCATGCGCGCCGGCGAGGTGCTCGAGCTGTTCGCGACCGAGGGCTTGCGTCCCGAGGCGGTCCATCGCACCCGGCTGCGCGTCGGCGAGGGCCTTGTCGGGGGGATCGCGGCGAATGCCCGTCCGCTGGCGCTGGCCGACGCGCAATCCCACCCCGATTTCGCCTATCGCCCGGAAACCGGCGAGGAGATCTATCACTCGCTGATGGGGGTGCCGATCCTGCGCGGCGGACGGGTGCTGGGCGTCCTGGTGGTGCAGAACCGCACGCCGCGCCATTACACCGAGGACGAGACCGAGGTTCTGCAGACGATCGCGATGATCGTCGCCGAGCTGATCGCCAGCGGCGAGCTCGTCAATCCGCTGGAGATGGCGCAAAGCCGCGCCGGCGCGGCTTTGCCGCTGAGGCTCGACGGCATCCGGCTCAACCCGGGTCTGGCGATCGGCCCGGCGGTCTTGCATGAGCCCAAAGTGGTGATCCGCCAGGTCGTCGCCGAGGATGTCGCGGCCGAGCACGAGCGACTGCGCCAGGCGGTCGGGGCGATGCAGGACGCGATCGATCGGCTCGTCGACACCAGCCGCGGCCTCGGCCCTGGCGAACACCGCGACATCATCGAGACCTACCGAATGTTCGCCGCCGACCGCGGCTGGCTCGGACGGATCACCGAAGCGGTGCGCAGCGGCCTCACCGCCGAAGCCGCGGTGCAGAAGGTGCGCGACGAAACCAAGAGCCGCATGATGCAGGTCACCGACCCCTATCTGCGCGAGCGGCTCTACGATCTGGAGGACCTCGCCAACCGGCTGCAGCAGTTCCTGTCCGGCCAAGCGCCCGGCATGGCCGCGCCCGAGATACCGGGCGAATTCATCCTCGTCGCCCACGCCATGGGACCGGCCGAGTTGTTGGATTACGCGCACCGGCGGATCAAGGGGCTGGTGCTCGAGGAAGGCTCGCCCACCGCCCATGTCGCGATCGTGGCGCGCGCCTTCGACATTCCCGTCGTTGGCCGGGTCGCCGAGGCGACGCAGCAGATCGAAGCGGGCGACATCGTGATCGTCGATGGCGAGCACGGGACGGTGCTGATCCGCCCGCGTGCCGATATCCAACAGACGGTCGCGGCGACGATCGCCGCCCGCACGCGCCGCCGCGCCTTTTACGAAACCCTGCGCGACACCCCGGCGGTCACCCGCGACGGGGTCGAAATCAAGCTCCTGCTCAATGCCGGGCTGCTGCTCGACCTTGCCCAACTGCGCGCGACCGGCGCCGAGGGGGTCGGGCTGTTCCGCACCGAGATCCCGCTCTTGACGCGCAACGCCTTTCCCGATGTCGCCGATCAGGCCGCCTTTTATCGGCGCGCCTACGAACAGGCCGAGGACCGGCCGATCGTGTTCCGCACGCTCGATATCGGTGGCGACAAGGTGCTGCCCTATCTGGCGCACACGGTCGAGGACAATCCGGCAATGGGCTGGCGTGCCATCCGCATCGGGCTCGATCGCCCGGCGATGCTGCGCCAGCAGTTGCGCGCTCTGCTGCGTGCCGCCGGCGGGCGCGACCTGTTCGTCAAATTCCCGATGATCGCCGAGATCGCCGAGCTTGAAGGCGCCCGTCGCCTGCTCGACATGGAATTGGCCCGCGCCGCGGCGGAGGGCGTCGAGCCGCCGCGCTCGGTCAAGCTCGGGGTCATGCTCGAAGTGCCCTCGCTGTTGTGGCAGCTGCCGGCCCTCTTGAAGCGCATCGATTTCCTGTCGATCGGCACCAACGATCTGGCCCAGTTCCTTTATGCCTGCGACCGCGGCAATCCGCGCCTCGCCGAGCGTTACGATCTGTTGTCGGCGCCGATGGTCGCGTTGTTCCGCGAGGTCATCGCGCAATGCCGCGCCGCCGAGACCCCGCTCAGCATGTGCGGCGAGATGGCGGGCAATCCGATCGAGGCGATGGTGCTGATCGGGCTCGGCTTCCGCACGCTGTCCTTGGCGGCGACCGCAATCGGGCCGGTCAAGACGATGATCTGCAGCCTCGATGCGGGAGCGCTTGCGCGCTATCTCGACGAGATCGGCGATCGCCCCGACCACTCGCTGCGGCGCTGGCTGGAAGCCTATGCACGCGACCATGCCATCGCGCTGTGAATAAACCCCGGGCCTCGCGCAAGGTGATGACAGGCGGTGCCAGATTGCGTCGCTGCGCTCGCAGTGACGGCAAGAAATCTTGTCATTGCGACGAGCGCGGCGACCAAGCTACCTCGATCCGAGCGCTTCGATTCGACACCCTAGGCGGCTTGCTTTAGGATGATCCAGGAGCGAGAACGCGCCGTGAGCCTTTTGCAGCGGATAAAAACGCCTTTCAACGAAAGGGCAAAGGACATCCCGGTGCCCCTGGGCAGCCGCACGCGCGTGGTCGGCGCGCTGTTGCGCGAGCGCCGCGAAGAGCTCGGCTTCGACCTCGACGCCATCGGCGAAAAGCTTTGCATCAAGCCCGTTTATCTCGCCGCGATCGAGCAAGGCCGCGCGCAGGATTTGCCCGGGGCGACCTATGCGATCGGGTTCATTCGCGCCTATGCCCAGCTGCTTGGCCTCGACAGCGATCGCATCCTTGACAGCTACAAGGCCGAATGCGCCGACGTACATGCCCGACCGGATCTGTCCCTGCCGGTACCCCTCGATGCGCGTAGCCTGCCGGGCGGTCCCATCCTCTTGGTGGGTGTGATCCTGGCGGTGTGCGGCTATGGCACCTGGTACTACCTCTCGACCGGCGAGCGCAGCCGCCCCGAGCGCGTCGCCGCGGTACCGGCGGAGCTGCAACGGGTAGCGCTGGGCGCTGCGGCATCCTCGCTGGCCGACGCCCCGCCCGAGCCGGTAAACCCCGCCCCTCTTCCGGTGCCCAGCGCTGCGGCGCCGTCCCCAGCCCCGCGGCTCGGCTCGGTGCTGCTATCGCCACAGGGTTCCTCAGCGGCGCCGGCCGGCCCCGCTGCCGGCTCGCCAAGCCCTGGGCTCGTCGCGAGCCCGGCGGCTGCGGCATTGCCCCGACCCGCAGCGACCGTGCCGCCGGCGAGCAGCAACACGGCCCGCGAGATGCCTTCCGCCCGGCTTGACGCCACTGCCGCGCCATCGGGCGATGCCGGCGTCAAGCCGGGCGGGCGGGTCGACATCCGCGCCCTCGCCGATTGCTGGATCCAGGTGCGCTCGGGCGAGGATCAGGCGATTGTCTTCTCGCGGGTGCTCAAGGCAGGGGAAACCTACCACGTACCGCGCGCCGGCTTGTTGCTGCGCACCGGCAACGCCGGCGCCCTTGCGTTTGTCGTCGACGGCAAGCCGGCGCCGACCCTCGGCGGCATCGGCATGCAGCGCCGCAATGTCTCGCTTGACCCCCATGCGCTGCTCGCCGGGACCGCGGTTCGCGAGTAGCGCGGTCTTTTTTCCGTCACCGAAGCGTTCTATAAGCCAGAGAGCCAATTCCGCGAGGTTGACGATGAGCGTTCGGCCGTACCGCGACATCCACCGCCGAGCCTGCCGAACGATCCATGTCGGCAAGGTGCCGGTCGGCGGCGACGCCCCGATCACGGTGCAGTCGATGACCAACACGGTGACCAGCGACGTCAAGGCCACCGTCGAGCAGGTCCAGGCCTTGGAGCGGGCCGGCGCCGACATCGTTCGCGTGTCCTGCCCCGACCAGGAATCGGCGCTGGCGCTGAAGCAGATCGTGCGCCAGGTCGAGGTGCCGATCGTTGCCGACATCCATTTTCACTACAAACGGGCGATCGAGGCCGCGGAAAGCGGTGCCGCCTGCCTGCGCATCAACCCGGGCAATATCGGCTCGGCCGAGCGGGTGCGCGAGGTGATCAAGGCGGCGAAGGATCATGGCTGCTCGATGCGGATCGGCGTCAACGCCGGCTCGCTCGAACGCGACCTCCTAGAGAAATACGGCGAGCCCTGCCCGGAGGCGATGGTCGAAAGCGCGCTCGATCATGCCAAGATCCTCGAGGACAATGATTTCTTCGAGTTCAAGATCTCGTGCAAGGCGTCCGACGTGTTCCTCGCGGTGGCGGCCTATCAGCAGCTCGCCGAAGCTTGCGACTACCCGCTGCATCTCGGCATCACCGAGGCGGGCGGGCTGCGCAGCGGCAC
>JBGPTQ010000066.1:0-8063 GCA_041490725.1 Allostellaceae bacterium
CGGGCGCGGAGGCCCCGCATCGTGCGCGCCTACCCGGCCGCCTACACCCAACGGGTGGCTGGGTTTTCGATAAAAAAACCCCCCCCCCCCCCGGGGGGTGCGGGCCGGGGGCGGGGGCGAATGCCGGTCGTCATCGGGCACCCTCACCCGGCCGTCGCTGTCGCGCCGGCCACCCTCTCCCCCGGTGCGGGAGAGGGGCTGTCAGGGCGGCGCGTAATGGGGCGCCACAGGAAATTCGTGGTCTTTGCTCGGAATCAAATCATAAGGCAGGGCAAAGCCGGGCATCGCTTTGAGCCGTCCGGCCCATGCTTCGAGGTGCGGCCAGTTGGCGATCTCGAAGCCGCCCTCGGCCATAAACACCATGCGGCCCCAGCAGCCGATATCGGCGATCATGCAATAATCGCCGAGGAGGAAAGGCCGGTCCTTGACCGTGTCGTCGATAAAGGACAATGCCGCTTCCGCGCGCGGGCGGAATTCGGCGATCACCTCCGGGTGCATCTGGCGGAACCGCGCCGAGTGCCGCACCCGGGCGACGGCGGTGATGTGGTCGGCCTCCCACGACAGCCACTCGCGCGCCTGCCAGCGCTGCTGCTCGTCCGCACCCTCGAAATGCCCGGTGGTGCGCGCGAGGTAATCGAGGATCACATTCGATTGCAGGATCACCAGGCCCCGGTGGCGCAACGACGGCACGACGCCCCAGCGGTTGACCGCGAGATAGTCCGGGGTGTTTTGCACGCCGGTCTTGAGATTGACCGTGCGGAACGAAAACGGCAGCCCCGCCAATGCCAGATACAGCATCGGCTTGTAGCTCGAGCTCGAGGTAAAGCTGCCGTATAGCGTCAGCCGGTCGGCGCTTAGGGGCGATCCGATCATTCCACGTCGCCGAAGCCGAGCTGGTCGGTCAGGCCGTAGCCGTCGGCCAGGGCGCGCAGCTTGTACCAGGTCGAATCCTCGACCTCGATGCCGTTGGCGCGCCGGTCGATCTCGCGCCGGTGCTCGATCTCGCCGGGATAGAGCACGCCGAGGCTGCCTTCAGAGGGCGGGGTTTCCTTCAGATAGCGGGCGAACTCGCCGACTTCCTTCTTGAATTCGGCGAGCGGGCGGAACGCATCGACCTTGAAGACCGCCATGAAGCAGCCGTCATTGTGCCGCCCGGTCGGCTCGACCCCAAAGCCGAGGCCGGTCAGGAGGCCGCACAGGATCTCGACCATGACGGCGAGCCCGGTGCCCTTATAGCCGCCCTCGGGGCCGCCCAGCGGCAATAGCGCGCCACCCTGGCGCAGCTGGCGCGGGTCGGTCGTCGGCTTGCCGGCGCTGTCGATGACCCAGCCCGGCGGCACCGGCTCGTTGCGCGCGACGGCAACCGCGATCTTGCCGGCGGCGGCGGCCGAGGTTGCCATGTCGAGATAGAGCGGCGCCTCGAGGTCGGAGGGGATCGCCATCGAGATCGGGTTGGTGCCGAGCCTGGCCTCCTTCCCGCCGAACGGCGCCACCGCTTTGGGAGAGCGCCCCGAATCGGCGGTGATCAGGCCGATCATGCCGGCCCTCGCCGCCATCTGGGTATAGCTCGACAGCCGGCCGATATGGCCCTGGCGAAACACCGTCGCCGCTGCGACATTGCTCGTTTGAGCCTTCTCGATGGTCAGCCGCATCGCCCGCTCGTTGACGACATAGCCGAAGCCCCAATTTCCGTCGACGACGGTCGTGGTCGGCGATTCCTTGACGATGACCCAGGGCGCGCCGGGTACGATGTGGCCGACCTTGATGCGCTCGATATAGGTCGGGATCTGGATGACCCCGTGCGAATCGTGGCCGACGATGTTGGCGCCGACGATGTGGCGCATGACGAGCGCGGCCTCCTCGGCGGGCGTCCCCGCCGCGACAAACAGCGCGCGACCAATCTCTTCCAGGCGTTCGGCGGCAACTTTCGGCATCTTTCGACCCTCACTCTGCGGCGCTGCGGACGATACTCCGGCGCGGCCCGCCTCAGCAACGCGCGAGGATTTGAGGGAGTGCCTCGGTTTGAATTACAACTGAGCTACCACTGGCAGCGCTCGCCGAAGCGGGAGCGAGGCGATGCAGGAACATGTGGCAGGGCGGATCGACGCCGGATTCCGAGATGCTAGAATGGGGGATGCTAGAAGGGGGCCGGGGCGAGCTAAATCGATGGATGGGTGGCCGAGCGGTTGAAGGCACCGGTCTTGAAAACCGGCGGGGGCGCAAGCTCTTCGTGGGTTCGAATCCCACCCCATCCGCCACTCGCGTTCAACTGGGATCGGCGCCCAGGCGATCCATCCAGGCCAGCAGCACACCCGCGAGGGCCAAAGCCAACAGGATCAGAATTTTCCAAAGCACATCGGTTTTATCCATCGAACCGATGTTCATGTAGGTCTCGAGCAATTCGATCGAGGCGATCGCGACGATCGACGCCAGGATTTTGAACTTGAGCCCGCTGAAATCGAGCTTCCCCATCCAATCCCGCCGGTCCGCCGCTACCGCGGTTGAGGCCAGGGCCGCAACCCCGGCCGCCGTCATGATGAAAACGAGATTACCGACCAGCACGAGGTCAATCAGCTTCAGTACGGCGAGGTTCACCATGTCGATCGTCATCCCGCCAAACCCGGCGATGGTGTGCGCCAGTTCCCGGCAAAACTCGACCAGGACGATCCCCAGCGCCGCGATCAGGCCAAGATAGAGCGGCGCCATGAGCCAGCGGCTGGCCCTCAGCGTCGCCGCGATGAACCGCTCGATATTCTGAAACATGGTTGCGCTTATCGGTCGGCGCCGCGGCTGTCAACCGGTGCGCCGGGCAGTGGGTCATCCGCGGCGATAAAGCAGCCGGGCAGGCCTTGGCGGCCAAGCTGTTACTCTTGACGCGAGAGCGGATGCGCAGGCATGTTCTCGATCGTTGTGTGACGACGCGCATCGATAGCGCGCGGCGAGCGCCCTACAGGGAGAACGGATATGCGCAGCCTGATTCTTGTTGGCGCATTTGCCCTTTTGGTTCTGTCACCATTGACCGCGGCCGCGCAACAGAGGGCGGCGCCGGCGCCGCCGCCGGCGGCTCAGCGGCCGGCTGCCGAGGGGGTCTCCAGCGCCAAGGTGCTGGCGATCGGGATAGGCGCACTCCTCGGGGCGGTGGCGGCGCAGGCGATTGTCGCCGGCGAAGGGGTCACCCTGGTCGGCGGTGCGGCAGGCGGCCTGCTGGCTTCGTGGTGGTACGACAATTCCAGTGGCGGTCCGACCCGGGCGGCCATGCACCAGCAGGCTGGAGGGCCCGAACTAGCCCGCGTCGAGCGTCTCGCCTTGGCCCGGTGAGGCCGCGGGAGGGATTGGCGCCGGACGCCGACGGCCAGAATCGGCTGGGATCGGGGGCGTGGTCGAGTAGGCCGATGCCTCCCCCGCGCCGATCGCCAGGCGATGCCCGGCGTCGTGCGGCCAACTGTTAAGAAAGACAATCCGCAAAGGGATGATCTCGGCGCCGCCGCAACAACTCAACGGCAAGCTGATACCTGTCGATTGACGGTCATCGGCGGAGCAATTTCGTGAAGCGCCTGCTCGTCCTTGTCGGCATTGCGATCGCGACAACCGGCCCGCTCGTCGCGGCGCCCAATGATGGCTCCGCCGACGCTCAGGCGGACGATTTCATGGCGACGCTGCGATCGTATACGAATTCGATCGGGGCGGGTGTTTCGGTCGCCTTGCAGAGCGCCATACCATCGGCACAACGCAGTCTCGGCACAATCGAAGCCTTGATCGGCGATGCCTATTACTACGGCCACGGCGTGTCGCGGGACTATACCGAGGCGGCTCGCTGGTACCGCCGCGCGGCGGAAAACTCCAATGTGATGGCGCAGAGCACGCTGGGCGATATTTATTATTACGGGCGCGGCGTCCCGCAAGATTTCGTCGAGGCGGGGCAATGGTGGCAGCTCGCAGCCGAGCAAGGGATGGCGGTTGCGCAGCTCAATCTCGGCGTTATGTTCGCAAATGGCGACGGGGTGCCGCAGGATTATGTGAAATCGTACATTTATACGAACCTCGCTGCAGCCCACTTGCCGCCCGGTCAAGATCGCGACATCGCCGTCAAAAATCGCGAGATTGTCGGCAAGTTGTTGAGCTCGGCACAAATTGCCGAGGCGCAGCAACTGACACGCGCCTGGCGCCCGAAATCGCCGCAATAGCAGCCGCGCCCGGTACGGCGCCGGAAAAACCCGGGCCAGGCAGGCGGCGCGGGCCCACCGCCTGTCGAAAAGGTGCCAATGCCGATGATTGATACCCGCGCAGGTTGCTATATAGTCGTAAGTCTCGCCAAGCCAATTAAGCGCGGCACACCAGTTTGCCAGCTTCAATGAACACCGGCCCCGAGCAGCGCGTCTTTCCGGCGGCGCGGATAATAGCGGTGTGCCGGGCGCATCCAAGGCTGGCGTTGGTCGTGGCGGTGTTGGCCCTAGCGGCAGCGGCGGCGGCCGGCTACATCACTCATGCGACACTGTCGCAGCCGGCGCCCGCCGCGACGGCCGGCGCGCCGATCATCACGCCTGGTTCGGTCGAGAGCGAAGCCAAGGCCCGCGATACCGTCGTCTGGCGCGACGAGGCGGGAGCCATCTACCGTGCCAAGGTCGCCGGCGGGCGCTTTGACGAGTTCCTGCGCCAGCGGAAGGGCCCCATCGAGGCGGCCCGCACCAAGTCGCGCGACCAAGCCGCCGCCGAGGTTGTGGCGGCGCTCAAGCCTGTCTTCGCCGAGATGACGGCGCGGGTGCCGCGGTATGCCGATTGGTACTTCGGCTACACAACCAAATACGAGTTGATGGCCCACGCTCTCCTTCCGGCGGTCGAATATCTGGGCCGCAGCCTCGATGTTTTTTCGCCTCCGGACAAGAGCCTGGTCCAAGTGATCGGGCCTCATGTGGTCGAGTATCTCGAAGAGCAATATGCCGACCGGGTGGTGCGGCCGCGCGAGGCGGAAATTCGGCTGCAGACCGCGTTCGACAAATCCTATGACGCGTTGCAGGCACATTGGGGACGCATCGTCGCCGAGCAGCGCGGGGCGATGCGCGCGTTCATCAAGCAGGAGGCCGGCGCGGCCGAGCGCCTGTCGGCCGATCAGGCGCTCGGAATCGAACTTGATTGGGACGGCAGCCGTGACGGCGGTTCCGCCATGCACCAGGAAGGCATGGTCGATCAGAGCTACCGGCGAGGATTGCTGTCGGTCAAACTGAAGATCCCGCAATCGGCCAAAGCACCGAGCCGGCCCGAAATCAGCGAAAAAACTCCCGAGGAAACCGACGAAATCACGCATGTCATCGTCAATCTTTTCGACAAGCTGATCGGGCCCGCCGTGTCGCAGATGGGCGATCTCGCGATCGGCGTCCTCGCCGGTAGCGCCGCCAGCGGAACCACCGTCGGGTTCGGGATGGCAGGCGCGCCGATGGCTGTCGCGACGGGGGTCGCGACCGCGGTCCCGATCGGCGCCGCGATCGGTCTCGCCGCAACGGTCGTCGCAGAGATGTTGACCAATCGGCTGGAGGAGTCGCTGAGCCGCGCCGAATTCGAGGAGAACATCAGGCAAACCGTAGACGCGACGGAGAATGCCATCGAAACCAAGATGATCTCGGTTCTCGACGGGCACGTCGAGGCCTGGTACGCCGACATCGTCAACCCGGTTGCGGTCAAATGAGGTCCCTCGGCGTCTGTCGGCGGAACCGCCGACGCCGTCGAACCGGCAACCGGTAGCTCATCAGGTCGGGTGGCCACCACCCACGCAGCCACCAAAAACCCGTTGGTAACTGGCTGGTGGATGCGCTAGCATTTCGCGCAGTGCCGGTAAGCCAGCGTCCCCCTATGGCCGCAGATGCAGCTGCGGTTGTGGCATGGTGGTTTGTCGAAAAATTTTGGTGCCTTCGCCCCATAGGGGAAGCTGATGCGCAGAGTCCTTTGCGTTGCCGCCGTCGCACTGCTCGCCGTTGTTCCGGTGGCCAGTCATGCTCAACAACCGGCCCCACCTCCGAGTTCGGGTGGTCTGACGGGCGGGCAAGCTGTTGCCTTAGCGATTGTCGCCGCCGCCGCTGCCGCCGTCGCGTGGTACGCGGTGGCCGGCACGGCCGCTGTCACCGCCGGCGCTGCTGCTGCACCGGTGGGAGTCGGTGAACTGGGGGCTGGTGCCGGCGGTATGATGGCGTTGGAGCCGGTCGCACTGCCGGCTGCCGAGATGATGGCCGCTCGGGCCGCGGCCGTGCCAGCCGCCGAGCTGGCCGCTGCCGGTGCAGCGCCGGGTGCCGCCGCTGGCGCAGCCAATCACCTTGGAATTCGCCTGGCCGGTGGAGCCGCTGCCCGCGTCGCCGCGCCTGCTGCCGAAGCCGCCGCTCCCGGCGCGGCGGCCGCTGAAGCGGTCGCGGCGCCTCTGGCCGAGCCTGTCGCGGCAGCCGCTGCGGCACCGGCTGCCGAAGCCGCCGCTCCTGGCGCGGTGGCCGCTGAAGCGGCCGCGATGCCAGCGGCCGAACCCGCCGCGGCCGCGGCCGCGCCCGCTGCCGAAGCCGTCGAGGCACCTGCCGCAGCAGCCGCGATGCCAGCGGCCGCCGCCGAGGCACCCGCCGCAGCGGCCGCGATGCCAGCTGGTGCCGGCGGCGCCGGCCCGGCCGGAATGCAGATGGCCGGCGGCGGTGCGATGGAGGCGGCGCCGGGTGCCGGGGGCATGGGCATGATGGGTATGATGCGGCCGCCGGCGATGGCTGGCGGCGCGGCCGGAGCCGGCGCCCCGATGGAGGCCGCGCCGGGCGCGGGGGGCATGGGCATGATGGGCATGATGCGGCCGCCACCGATGGCTGGTGGCGCGGCCGCAGGCGGAATGGGCGCGGCGCCCGCGATGCCTTGACCCTGAGAGGCGTACCTCGTGCGCAGTGCATCAGGAGGAGAAATCCGGTGCGAAAACTGATGCTCGCCGCGATCATTTTGGTCAGCGCAATCCGACCGATTTCCGCACGTGCCGGCGAACAGCCGATCCTCGCTCAACAGGCCATACAAGGGGCGAGCGAGGGCTTTGATCGCAATAAGGCGTTCGCGATCGGCGCCGGGATCGTCATTGGCGCGACCGCCGGATCGGCGCTCTCCTTGCGCGGGGCGATAATCATTGGTGCCGTGGCGGGCGGCCTTATCGGCGCGTGGTGGTACGGCGACCGCTCGGAGTTCGCGACCCTCGAGCCGCGCACGAAATAGGGCCCGTCATGTCGCTCAGTGAATGTTCCCGGGCGAGGGCGGCGCGGAACCGCCCAACACGCGTGCGGCGGTAACCTCAGACGTGCTGCGGACGCCTCGCCGGATGCGGGTACTGTTTGGCGTTGTCTTGGCCGCCTCCCTCTGGTGGCTGCCTGCCGCGACGTTTGCTGGCGAGAGGGTGATTCCTGCCGACGAGCACGATGATACGCTTGTTTTCGGCCTTACGGCGACGCAGCTCGCGCTCGCCGCCGCTGTCGGAGCGGGCGCCGGGGCGGCGGGAGCGCTTGCCTCGGGCAATGTCATCGCCGGCGCGTCATTGGGGTTCGGCACTCTAGCGGCGATCTACGTCGCACACTTGGCCGCCGAGGCTGTCGTGGTCGGCGGCATCTATTACTGGTGGCCCTGGGAGGCGGAACCCGAGTCTCCTGCCTCGCGCACCATGACGATCAGGGGCGCGGGTGAGGCTGACGCACGATCGCCAGCCCTTCGCTAGAGGGGAATCTGATCAAGTTGATCACGCTCCAAATTCGTCATCCCCGGGTCAAGCCTGGTCAAGCCCGGGGATCCACGTGGATGCCCACGGATCAAGTCCATGGGCTGAAGGCCCACGGGTCAAGCCCGGCCATGACGGATGAAGAAGGCGATTCAACCTGAAGAGATCTTGCTCTAGGGTCTGTTGAGATTTGGGATTCCCCCGAGCTAGATAATGTGATTCAAGCTTGGGATGGACCGATATGTGCTGAGCGATGCCCAGTGGGCGAAAATGGAACCGCATTGCCGGGGGAAGAAATCCGACCCCGGTCGCAGCGGCAAGGATAACCGGCGCTTTGTCGAAGCGGTGTTGTGGA
>JBGPTQ010000067.1:0-7989 GCA_041490725.1 Allostellaceae bacterium
GCCCTGCGGCTCAATAGGGCTCATCGATCCGCTTGGCCAGCTCTTCGATGTTCTCGGGCGGCCAGCTTGAGATCTCCATCCCGAGATGGAGGCCCATATTGGCCAGCACTTCCTTGATCTCGTTCAATGACTTTCGCCCGAAATTGGGGGTGCGCAGCATCTCGGCCTCGGTCTTCTGCACGAGGTCGCCGATATAGACGATGTTGTCGTTCTTCAGGCAATTGGCCGAGCGCACCGACAGTTCGAGCTCGTCGACCTTGCGCAGCAGGTTCTTGTTGATCAGCGGCTCGCCGGAGATCTCCTTCTCGACCGCATGGCGCGGTTCCTCGAAATTGATGAACAGCTGCAGCTGGTCCTGCAGGATGCGCGCGGCCAGCGCCACCGCGTCCTCAGGGGTCATGGCGCCGTTGGTTTCGACCCGCATCGCGAGGCGGTCGTAGTCGGTGACCTGGCCGACGCGGGTGTTCTCGACGCGGTACGAGACCTTGCGGACCGGGCTGAACAGCGCATCGACCGGAATGAGGCCGATCGGCGCGTCCTCCGGCCGGTTCTGGGTTCCCGGCACATAGCCTTTGCCGTTTTCGACGGTCAGTTCCATCGTGATGCGGGCGCCGTTGTCGAGGGTGCAGACCACGAGATCGGGGTTGAGGATCTCGATATCGTGCCCGGTTTCGATCTGGCGGGCGCGGATCTCGCCCGGACCGGTGGCGCGCAGGCGCATCCGCTTCGGGCCTTCGCCATGCATCAAGAGGCCGATGCTCTTGACGTTCAGGACGATGTCGGTGACGTCCTCGAGAACGCCCGGCAACGAGGAAAATTCGTGCAATACGCCTTCGATCTGCAGCGAGGTGACCGCCGCCCCCTGCAGCGAGGACAGCAGCACCCGCCGCAGCGCATTGCCGAGCGTCAGGCCGAAACCGCGTTCGAGCGGTTCGGCGACCACGGTGGCAACACGTTTTGCATCCTCCCCCGGCTCGACCGAAAGTTGCTTGGGTTTAATCAGGGTTTGCCAATTCTTCTGCAGCACGACAACCTCAATCGAAAAGCGCGGACCCGATCCGCAACGTACGCCGGCGGCCAAACCGGCGGGGTATTTCGTGCGAGCCCCTGCCGCGCCCGTCGATCTGCTAGGGGATCTGGCCGGGGATCTGCCAGGGGATCTGGCCGGGCAGGTGGCGCCTCAGACGCGGCGGCGTTTGGGCGGGCGGCAACCGTTATGCGGGATCGGCGTCACGTCGCGGATCGAGGTGATCGCGAAACCGACCGCCTGGAGCGCGCGCAATGCCGATTCGCGCCCCGAACCCGGACCCCTGACCTCGATATCGAGGGTGCGCATGCCATGTTCCATGGCCTTCTTACCGGCATCCTCGGCGGCGACCTGCGCCGCGTAGGGCGTCGATTTGCGCGAACCTTTGAAGCCATTGCTACCCGAGGAGGACCACGCGATCGTGTTGCCCTGGGCGTCGGTGATCGTGATCATCGTGTTGTTGAAGCTCGCGCTGACATGCGCGGTGCCGGAGGTAATGTTTTTGCGCTCGCGTCGACGCAGACGCGGCGTTGCCGTGCTCTTTGCCATTTAGCTCTTCCGCCATTGCGCTCGGTAGAGGCGAGCGCCTTACTTCTTCTTGCCTGCGATCGGACGCGCCGGCCCCTTGCGGGTGCGCGCATTGGTGTGGGTCCGCTGCCCGCGAACCGGCAGTCCCCTGCGATGGCGCAAGCCGCGATAGCAGCCCAGGTCCATCAGCCGCTTGATGTTCATCGCGACGGTTCGCCGCAGATCGCCCTCGACGGTGTATTCGCGGTCGATCAGCTCGCGCACCCGCAGCACCTCGTCGTCGGTCATCTCGTGCACCCGGCGCTCGAGCGGGATGCCGACCTGGTTGCAGATCTGGGTCGCCTTGGTCCGCCCGATGCCGTGAATATAGGTCAAGCCGATCGGCACCCGCTTCTGGTTCGGGATGTTGACGCCAGCAATTCGCGCCACCTGCGCATCTCCTTGAATGTCGGGAACGGGGCGGCTAGGGCTCCGATTAGCCGATGGATTATACAGATCGTTAACGGCGCGTCAACGACGCCCCGCCGTAGAGCGCCATCGCTCAGCGTGCCGCACCGTTCCGGAGCACCGCTTCGATCTGCCGCGTCACCTCGTCGATCGGAGCCATACCGTCGACCGAGCGCAGGATCCCGCGGGCCCGATAATAAGGTAGTATCGGGGCGGTCTGATTGCGATAGGCCTCGAGCCGCGTCACCACCGCCTCCGGCCGATCATCGGCGCGGTGCACGAGGTCGGTGCTGCCGCATATCTCGCAGACACCCTCGACCGCCGGCCGCTTGAAGCGCTCGTGATAGCTGGCGCCGCAGTTGCGGCAGTTGAACCGCCCGGCGATGCGCTCGACCAGCGCCTCTTCGTCGACCTCCATCAGGATCACATGATCGAGCGCGCAAGCGCGCTCGGCGAGCATCGCGTCGAGCGCCTCGGCCTGCGGCACGGTGCGCGGAAAGCCGTCGAGGATAAAGCCCCCTTTGGCGTCATGGCCGGCACAATCGGGCTCGGCGATCCGGTCGGCAATCATTTCGATCATGATCGCGTCGGGGACCAGCCGGCCCGATTCCATGATCGCCTTGACCCTCTGGCCAAGCCCGCTCCCCGAGGCCACCGCCGTTCGCAGCATGTCGCCGGTGGCGAGCTGAACGAGGCCGTGCGTCTGCTCGAGCCGCTTTGCCTGCGTCCCCTTGCCGGCGCCGGGGGCCCCCAAAAGGATCAAATTCATAGGATCAGGTTCATCAGCGCCGGCCCCGCAGCTTCGACTTTTTGATCAGCCCTTCATATTGATGGGCGAGCAGATGCGAGTGGATCTGCGCCACGGTATCCATCGTGACGCTGACGACGATCAACAGGCTGGTCCCGCCGAAATAGAACGGCACCGAATATTGCGAGATCAGGATCTCCGGCAGAATGCACACTGCCGAGAGGTAGATCGCGCCGGCAACCGTGATCCGGGTCAGCACATAGTCGAGATAGTCGGCCGTGTTCTTGCCTGGCCGAATGCCGGGGATGAAGCCGCCATATTTGCGCAGATTGTCGGCGGTCTCGGCCGGGTTGAAGACGATCGCCGTGTAGAAAAAGCAGAAGAACACGATGAGCCCGATATAGAGCGCCATATAGAGCGGCGTTCCATGCGCCAGATAGCCGGTGATCGTTCCGATCCAGCCAAAGCTCTGGCCACTTTGTTCGAAACTCGCGATCGAGGCGGGCAGCAGCAACAGTGAGGAGGCGAAAATCGGCGGGATCACGCCCGAGGTGTTGATCTTCAGCGGCAGATGCGACGCGTCGCCCCCGAACATGCGGTTGCCCTGCTGACGCTTTGGGTATTGCACGAGGATGCGGCGCTGCGCCCGCTCCATGAACACGATGACCGCGACCACGACGACCGACATCACCAGAAAGAGGATGATGAAGGCGGTCGACAGCGCGCCGGTCCGGCCGAGCTCGAGGGTTGCGACGAGGGCATGCGGCAGATTGGCGACGATGCCGGCCATGATGATCAGCGAGATGCCGTTGCCGACGCCGCGCGCGGTAATCTGCTCGCCGAGCCACATCAGGAACACGGTCCCGCCGGTCAGGGTGATCACCGTTACCAGGCGGAAGGACAGCCCCGGATCAATCACCGCCGATTGGGCGCCCGAGCGCATCCCTTCGAGCCCGACCGAAATGCCGTAGGCCTGAACCGCGGCCAAGAAGACGGTGCCGTAGCGGGTGTATTGGTTGAGCTTTTTGCGCCCGCTCTCGCCCTCCTTCTTCAAGGCCTCCAGGGTCGGCGAGACCGCGGTCAACAGCTGAATGATGATCGAAGCAGAGATGTACGGCATGATGTTGAGGGCAAAGATCGTCATGCGCCCGAGCGCGCCGCCCGAGAACATGTCGAACATGCCGAGAATGCCGCCGGCATTGCGCGAGAAGATTTCGTGCAGGATCGCCGGGTCGATGCCGGGGATCGGGATGTAGGTGCCGAGGCGATAGATGACGAGCGCGCCGAGCGTGAACCAGATCCGGCTTTTCAGCTCGGTGGCCTTCGAAAAGGCCGAGAGATTTATGCTGGCAGCGAGCTGTTCGGCGGCTGACGCCATAATGCCTCATCCTCACCCAAAGGCCGCCCTACGCACGTAACGCGCCGGGCTCAGGCTTCCGGCGCCGCGGCCGCGGTCTTGGCGTTCGCGACGGCGCCGCGCAGCACGACCTTGCCGCCCGCCGCCTCGACTGCTGCAATCGCCGTCTTCGAAGCACCCGCGACTTCGATCGTGATCGCGGCAGTGAGTTTGCCCTTGGCCAACAGGCGGATGCCGTCGCCCTGCCGCCGCAGCACGCCCGCCGCAACGAGCTTGGCGCCGTCGAGCGCGCCCTCGCTGCTGAGCCGCCCGGCATCGAGCGCCTGCTGCAGCCGGCCAAGGTTAACCACTGTGAAGTCCTTGCGGAAAATATTGTTGAAACCGCGCTTCGGCAGCCGCCGATGCAGTGGCGTCTGCCCGCCCTCAAAGCCGTTGAGCGCGACCCCGCTGCGTGCGGTCTGCCCTTTGCCGCCACGGCCCGCGGTCTTGCCTTTGCCCGATCCGATGCCGCGCCCGACCCGCTTCGCCCGGTAATGCGCGCCTGGATTGTCTCTAATCTCGTTGAGTTTCATTGCCTCGTTTTCCCGCCGCAAGCGGCCCCAGATGCCCTCACCCGCCGCGCTCCGCTCGGCACCCTCTCCCGCATCCGGGGGGAGGGAGGAATCCGCACCAGAGGCGCGGGAGGGCGAGCGAGCCAGGCGAGCTCTCCGATAAGCCCTCTAACCTTCATTCTCGATCCGTATGAGGTGCTTGACCTTGTTGATCATGCCGCGCACCGCGGGCGTGTCCTCGAGCGTGCGCTGCCGGTGGCGCTTGTTGAGTCCGAGTCCCTTGAGCGTCGCCTCCTGATCGGCGCGGCGGCCGATCGGGCTGCCGGTCTGCACCACGGTGACGGTCTTCTTGCCTTCCATCACGCGCTCTCTCGCGTCTCGGCCTCGCGGCGGCCGAGGATCTCGGCGATCTTCTTGCCGCGCCGCGCCGCCACCGCGCGCGGGCTGGTCAGATGGCCAAGCGCCTCAAAGGTCGCCTTGATCATGTTGTGCGGGTTCGAGCTGCCGACCGATTTCGCCACCACGTCCTGCACCCCGAGCGCTTCGAAAATCGCCCGCATCGGTCCGCCGGCGATGATGCCGGTGCCGGGCTTTGCCGCCCGCACGATGACCTTGCCCGCGCCATAGGAATCGACGATGTCGTGATGCAAGGTGCGCCCCTCGCGCAATGGCACCCGGATCATGCTTTTCCGCGCCTGTTCGGTTGCCTTGCGGATCGCCTCGGGCACCTCGCGCGCTTTGCCCGAGCCATAGCCGACCCGGCCCTTGCGGTCGCCGACGATGACGAGCGCGGCAAAACCGAAGCGCCGGCCGCCCTTGACGACCTTCGCCACGCGATTGATGCCGACCAGCTTCTCGGTGAATTCGCTTTCTTCGCGCTCGCGCGGCTGGCGGTCGCCGTCCCTGCGTCCTTCGCGTTGCGTGCGTGCCATCGGACCCCTTTCAGAAATCGAGCCCGCCCTCGCGGGCGGCGTCGGCCAAGGCTTTGATCCGGCCGTGATACAGATAGGCGCCGCGGTCGAAGACGACCCGCGCCACCCCCGCCGCCTTGGCGCGTTCGGCGAGCAATTTGCCGACCGCGCTCGCCGCCGCGGTATCGGCCCCCGTCTTCAGGTTCGGCTTGAGGCTGGCATCGAGGGTCGAGGCTGCGGCGAGCGTCCGCCCGGCCGCGTCGTCGATGATTTGAGCATAGATATGCCGCGACGAGCGGAATACCGACAGCCTTGCCCGGCCCTGGGCCGCCCGGCGCAGCTTGAAGCGGACGCGTTCGCGCCGACGGCGGAACAGTGCATCTGGATTGTTCGACCCATTTTTTGACATGGCGGCGCTACTTCTTCTTGCCTTCCTTGCGGCGGACCGTCTCGTCGCGGTACTTGACCCCCTTGCCTTTGTAGGGCTCGGGCGGGCGGAACGACCGGATCTCGGCAGCGACCTGGCCGACACGCTGGCGATCGGCGCCGCTCACTGTGATCGCGGTCGGCCGCTCGCAGGTGATCCGCACATCCTTCGGGATCGGATAGGCGATCTCGTGGCTGTAACCGAGCTGCAGGTTGAGGGTATCGCCTTGCACCGCGGCGCGGTAGCCGACGCCGTTGATCTCGAGGTTGCGGTTGAAGCCGGTGGCGACACCGGTGACCATGTTGTTGACCAGCGCGCGAACCGTGCCCCACATCGCCCGGGCGTGCTTTGTCTCGTTGTTCGGCGTGATCGTCACGGTGCCGTCGGCGATCGTCGCGGTGACCTCATTGCCGACGAGGAGGCTCAACGTGCCGAGCCGGCCCGTGGCGGTCAGCCTCTGGTCCGCCAGCTCGACCGCCACCCCCGCGGGGATTGCTACGGGATTTTTGCCAATCCGCGACATCGCTCTTTCCTTAGGTCCCTGGGCCTCAGAACACCCGACACAGCACCTCGCCGCCGACTTTGGCGACGCGGGCTTCGTTGTCCGACATGACCCCGTGCGGGGTCGACAGGATCGATATGCCAAGCCCGTTATAGACCCGCGGCAGATCGGCCAGCTTGGAATAGACGCGCCGCCCCGGCTTCGAAATGCGCGAGATTTCGCGGATCACCGGCTCGCCGTCGACATATTTCAATTCGATCTTGAGCTCGGCGATGCCCGGGCGAACCTGCTCGCGCGTGAAGCCTCTGATATAGCCCTCGCGCTTTAAGACTTCGAGTACATTGGCTCGCAAATTGGACGCCGGCGCCGCGACCACGGCGTGCCGTGCCTGCTGTCCATTACGGATGCGGGTCAGCATATCGCCGAGGGGATCGCTCATCGACATGGGTTGCCTCCCTTCACCAGCTCGATTTGAGCATGCCGGGGATCTGGCCGGCCGAGGCCAGCTCGCGCACTGCGATGCGCGACAGCCTGAACTTGCGGTAATAGCCGCGCGGCCGCCCGGTCAGCGAGCAGCGGTTGCGCAGCCGCGTTTCCGAACTGTTACGCGGCAGCTCGGACAGCTTCAGCTGCGCCTCGAACCGGTCTTCCGTCGCGGCATCGCGGTTCCGGGCGATCGCTTTGAGGCGCGCGCGGCGCGGCGCCAGCTGCTTAGTCAGCTTGGCGCGGCGGGCGTTTTTTTCGATCGAGCTTTTCTTTGCCATGGGGATTTGAAACTCCGCAGGCGATCAATTCGTGAAAGGCATGTCGAAGGCCTTGAGCAGCGCCTTGGCCTCGGCATCGGTTTTTGCGGTGGTGACGATGACGATATCCATTCCGCGCACGCTATCGACCTTGTCGTAATCGATCTCGGGAAACACCAGCTGCTCCTTGAGGCCCAGCGCGTAATTGCCGCGCCCGTCGAAGCTGCGCGGCGAGACCCCGCGGAAATCGCGCACGCGCGGCAGTGCCACGGTGATCAGCCGGTCGAGAAATTCGTACATGCGTTGCGCCCGCAAGGTCACCTTGCAGCCAATCGGCATGCCCTGGCGCAGCTTGAAGGTCGCGATCGACTGCTTGGCCCGGATCACGATCGGGTGCTGGCCGGTGATCGCGGTCAGATCGCCGACCGCGGCGTCGATTTTCTTGGCGTCCTGCACCGCCTCGCCGACGCCCATATTGACGACGATCTTGTCAAGGCGCGGCACCTGCATCGGGTTCTGGTAGCCGAATTCCGCCATCAAGGCGGGCCGGACCACCTGGTGATAACGCTCGTGGAAGCGGGTCATGCCGGCTCTCTCATTTGTCGATCATCTCGCCCGAACGGCGGGCGATGCGGACCTTGCGGCCATCATCGAGGGTCTTGTAGCCGATCCGCGTCGGCTTGCCCGATTGCGGGTCGACATGGGCGACGTTGGACACGTGGATCGTCAGCTCCTTCTCGACGATGCC
>JBGPTQ010000068.1:0-7976 GCA_041490725.1 Allostellaceae bacterium
ATAGCGCAATTTGCTCCGGTCGTAGCGCCCGCGGTTTTCCGGCGTCCACATCGGCGGCCTCCCCACAACCAAGCCGCCTCCCTTGAATCACAACCGACTCCACCGAATCAACATGTTCGCGGACAGACACTGAGACAAGCCCGGCTATGACGAATTGAGCTGATGATCAACTTGATCGGGTATCGCTCTCTCACCCGGTCATCTCCGGAATTCCCTGTGTTTCCCTGTTCGGCCGAATCGTTTCCCTGTTTGGCCGAAATAATTCCCTGTTCGCCCCTCTAGGGAATTTCCTAAAAAGCTGGCGGTTTCCGCCGGTTTCGGGGCCGCCGATCGGCGAAAACCGCCCGAATCGCGTTATTTCCCTGCTAATTTCCCAGAACACGGGAATGCCGGGTCACCCCGGGCGACGAACGGCCCGGTTCGAGCGATATCGCGCGGGAGAGGGTTTAACCGCACCTGTCCTTTGGCTTACGGGTGGATCACCGTATCGCCGCGGCTGATCACGAAGGCCTCGTGCCGATCGAGGAAATCGGCGACGACTTCGACGAACGCCTCGGGCCGCTCGGCGCCGATCAGGTGCCCGGCATCGTAGACGAAAGAGAGGTGGCAGTTGGGCATCAGCTCCTTGTAGATGCGGCCCATTGCGGGTGGAATCACGTGGTCGAGCGTCCCGAACAGCACCAGCGTCGGGGTTTCCAAATGGCGCATCCGCGCCTCCAGCTCGGCGTCGCGGGGCGGGCTGAGCAGCCGCATGACCAACGGCCGCGTCTTCGCCTGGACCGCCGGGTCGGGCAGGGTGATCAGGGCGACCCGCTCGGGATGGGCATAGAGAAGGCGTGCCATCTCCTCCGGCGTGCCTGAAGGTGGCTCGACGCCCTCGGGGCGGATCGCGGCGGGCGCTTCGAGCACCAGCCCCAGCACCCGCTCCGGCTGTTGCGCCGCCAGCCACAGCGCGGTCTTGCCGCCGAACGAGGTGCCCCAGAGGTTGAAGCGGTCGAGCCGCAGCGCGTCAGCCGCCCGCGCCATCGTCATGGCAAGCTCGGGCATCGTCCGCGAGCGGGCATTCTCGGGCGAGTGGCCAAACCCCGGCATCTCGAAGGCGATCACCCGGAAATGGCGTGACAAGAGGTCGTGCGCCGGCGTCAGGCGCAACCCGCCGGCGCCATGCAGATGCACCAGCGGCACTCCCTGCCCGGCCTCGGCATAGCGGATGCGAAACCCGTCGGCCTCGACCTGACCTTCGCGGAACGCCGCACCCGGCGCCGATCTCGAAGCTAACTCTGCCACGCTGCGGATCCCCTTCTGCCTCATCACGCCGGTGCTGTGCTCTCCGCTCGCGCGGGCGGAGAGTGGACGAGCGGTTCTACCACGCTTTGAGCGTCGGCATCAGTTCGTTGGCGAAGATCCGCATCGAGCGGCGGACGGATTTGCTGTCCTGGCCCGGCTGATGCAGGTTCAGCGACAGATGCGTCAGCCGCTTGTCGCGGTATTCGGCGAGCGCCCGCATGACCTCGTCCGGCGTGCCGATCGCGAACGGTTGGCCGCCATGACCGATGCCGGGAACATGGCGGAATTCGCCGACCGGCGGCAATCTCCCGAGCGCCCCGGTCGCACAGCTGCCCGCCTCAGGGTTGCCGTGGGTGCGGTAGAAGTGCAGCACCTGGTGCAGCCCGGCCTCCACCGCGTCCCAGGCCTGTTCGCGTGTGTCGGCGACGTGAACCCGGATCGGGATCGAGGCGATCTGGCGCATCGCCGGATCGTGACCGTACTGGCGCAGCAATTCCTCATATTTGGCGTGGCCGCGGCCGGCGCCGGCCGCCATTCCATAGCCGCGCCGCGCCGTCCAGGCGACGCTCTGGTCGCCCATCGAGGCCACCAGGATCGGCGGGCCCGGCTTCTGCACCGGCGGTGTCGTCAGGTGCACATTGGGGAACTCATAGTATTTGCCCTGGTGGCTGAATTCTTCGCCGGAGAAGCAGCGCTCGATGATGCGCAGCGCCTCGAAGGTTCGCCCGAGCCGCTCGCCGAGCGGGATCCCGAAGGTGCGGAACTCTTCGGGGCTCGAGCCGACGCCGACCCCCAGATCCACCCGGCCGCGCGAGATGTTGTCGAGCACGGCGACGTCCTCGGCGACCCGCAGCGGGTTGTGCAAGGGCAGCAACAGGACATAGGTGCCGATGCGGACGCGCTCGGTCCGCGCCGCGACCGCGGCGAGAAACGTAAATGGCGACGGGTTCCACGCGTCGGGCGAAAAATGGTGCTCGCTCGCCCACACGCAGTCGAAGCCGAGCTCCTCGGCCAGCACCGCCTCTTCCAGGTGGTCGCGGTAGAGGTCCGCCAGCGGCCGCGGACTGCCCGGCAAGGTGCGGATCCCCGACGTGAAGACGATCTTCATCTGCGCCCTCCCCCGTTTGGCGGCCGTCAAATTGTCGGCGGGTCAAATCTCGCGGATGCGCGGCAGCACCTTTTTGCCGAACAGTTCAAGCCCGCTCATCAGCGCGTCGACATCGGTCGAGCCGGGCGGGTGCAATGACAGGTCGAGGACGCCCGCGCCGACCAGCTCGCGGCAGCGCCGGATCTGCTCGACGATCGTGTCCGGGCCGCCGATGAAGGTCGTCGGCAAAACCCCGCCGACATTTGCGATGCGCTTTTCGCCGGCGATGTTGCGGTGGTCGGCCTCGATCAGCGCGTCACGCAAGCCGGCGCGCACCGGAAACGGCGCCTGTCCGTTGCCCGTCTTGATCTGCGCCTCGGCTTTCGCATCGGTCTCGGCGAGCAGCATGTTGGCCCGATAGACGATCTGGTCGGGGCCCGGCTGCCAGCCATACTCGGCGCAGCGCTTGCGATAATGCGCGGTCGCTTTCGCCATGATTTCGAACGGCGCGTAGGAAACCCCGAGGCCGAGCCGGTTACGCGCGGCAAATTCGCCGGCCTCGGCGCTGGTGCCGAGCGCGTAGGTCGGCGGGTGCGGCTGTTGCAGCGGGCGCGGCCAGATCGACACGGTGCGGAACTGGTAATGCCGCCCCTGCCAGCCAAAGGGCTGCGGCTCGGTCCACGCCTTGAGGAGCAGCTCCATCCCCTCATCGGTGCGCTCGCGCGCCTCGCCCGGGTTGAGGTCGTAGGTCAATGCTTCGTTGGTCGTGCCGCGTAGCATGCCGACGACCAGCCGGCCCTCGGCCATCGTGTCGACCATCGCCAGCTCCTCGGCGAGACGCACCGGATTGCTTTGCGGCACGATCGGACCGAGCAGCGCGATCTTTATCTTCTTGACCTGCGCGGCGATGTTTGCCGCCGCGACCATCGGCGACGGGGTCAGGATGCGCGGCGAGTAATGGTGCTCCGACAGGCTGACCCAGTCGAAGCCGAGTTCCTCGACATAGCGCAGCCGCTCGATCATGGCGCGATAGGCCCTGGTTCCGGTTTCCGGGTCGTACTCCCCGGATGGCACCGGCCATTCCCGCGCCATATCGGGCGGGGTGACGTAACGCCCGGTTTCGAAGAACGAGACCTTCATCCTGTCGTCTCCTGCCGGCGATGTCTGGTGATTGCGACGGTAGCATTGCGCCGCGGCGCTGGCGAGCGATTGGCGCCAGGGATTGCCGGGCGAGACGGCGGCGTTGCCATCAGCCGGTTGATGGTCTTTGATGGCGACCGCGAGTTTCATCGATTATCGAGGGAGGAGCCACAATGGCGCTCAACGCATTGCATCATGTCACCGTACAGACCAACGATCTCGAAGCCACGCGCGACTTCTACCGCGATATCCTCGGCCTCGCCGTCGGTTTTCGCCCGGACCTCGACTTCCCGGGCTACTGGCTCTATTGCGGCGACGTGCCCGTCGTGCACCTGGTGCCGCGCGCCAACGCAATCGGCGGCGGCCCATCGAATGACACCGGCCCGTTCGACCATTTCGCCTTCCTCGCGTCGGATTTCCCCGGCATCAAGGCGAACCTCGAGAAGAAGGGCATCAAATACCGCGAGAACCACATCGCGAAACCGCCGATCGACCAGCTGTTCTTTCCGGACAACAACAACGTGATGGTCGAGCTGAACTTCCCGCGTTAGGTCCTGCCTACTCTGGCGGCGCGACGACCCGGCGGTAGAGGTGCCATGTCGCGTGCCCGAGCACGGGCATCACGATGATCAGGCCGAGAAACAACGGGATCGACCCGATCGCCAACCCGGTCGCGACAATGAGGCCCCACACCGCCATCGAGCCCGGGTTGGCCGCCACGGCGCGCAGCGATGTTCGCACCGCCGCGGTGAGCCCGATATCGCGGTCGAGCAGCAGCGGGACTGAAACGACACTGATCGCCAACACGAGCACGGCAAACAGGAAGCCGATCCCGATCCCGCCCCCGATCAGAGTCCAGCCCATATCGGTCGTGAACAGGTCGCGGGCAAAGGCGCCGACCGAGGCCGGTTGCTCGGGGCCGAGGGTCAGGTCGTAAATCGCGATCGCGACGTTGAGCCAGACGAGGAAGATCGCCATCAGTAGGAGGCCGAACAGCACGATCGCGCCGAAGGCGGGCGCGCGAACCACACCGAACGCATCGGCCCAGCTGACCTCGGCACCGGCTTCGCGCCGCCGGCTCATCTCGTAAAGCCCGACCGCCGCCACCGGGCCGATCAGCGCGAACCCGGAGGCCAGCGGGAACAGTAGCGGCAGCATCTCGTACCCGAAGGCGAGCCGGGCCAGGACAAGGCCGACGACCGGGTAGATCACGCACAGGAACGCAACGTCGGTGCGGAACGCGGCGAAATCATCGAGGCCGCGGGCGAGGGCGTCGCCCAGGTCCGCCACCGTGATGCGGCGGACGGTTGGGGCCTCCTGCGTCCGATGCCCGACCCGGCTTATCGACTCGATCGCCGTGCCGACAGACCTGATCTGGTCCACCCCCCATTCGACGGGATTTCGGATATGCATGGTGTTACCTCCGAACCGTGGGTTCGAGGGATCGCGGACGCGTGGCAGCATCTGGGATTCCGCCCGCTGCCGATCTAGCTGCGACCCTTCGTCGCACCCCATGTACGTTGGTCGGCGGTTTTTGTCGCGCAAGGGCTCGGAGGGCATTTTCTTGCCTACGGCGCCGCCTTCGTGAAACGGTGCGGGACCAGACAGCCGGAGGAGGGCCCGGATCGTGCAGCAGAGCCAACAGCGGATCCTCACGACCCATGTCGGCAGCTTACCGCGTCCGCCTGATCTGCTCGCCTTTCTGGAGGCGCGCGAGCGGTGCGCGGAATTCGACGAACAAGCGTTCGAGGCGCGTCTTGCCGATTCCGTGCGGGAGGTCGTCGCCAAACAGGTCGCGGTCGGCATCGACAGCGTCTGCGACGGCGAGCAGAGCAAGATCTCCTACACCTTCTATGTCCGGCACCGCCTCTCCGGCATCGGCGCGGCGCCGGGCGGTGCGCTCGACAAGCCGCCGCAAACCGGGGCGCACCGCGACATCGCAGATCATCCCGACTATGCCGCGCGGCTGCACGCGGCGCGCGGCGGCACCTCCTGGTTCGCCGCCGCCGCGGTGCCGTGCTGCATCGGGCCGGTCGCCTATCGCGACCGCCATCCGCTCGAACTCGATCTGAAGAACCTCGCCGCTTCCTGCGCCGCTTCCCGGCCAGCCGAAGCCTTCATGAACGCCGCCTCGCCCGGCGTCCTGACCAAATTCGTCCCCGACCGCTACTACCAGGACGAAGACGCCTATGTCGAAGCCCTGGCCAATGCGCTGAAGGAGGAATACGAGGCGATCCACCAGGCCGGGTTCATTCTGCAGATCGACGCGCCGGATCTGGGATCAGCCCGCCACAACCAGTATCAGCACCTGTCCGACGCGGAATTTCTGCGCATCGCCGAGCGCAATATCGCCGCGCTCAACCATGCGACGGCCAACATCCCGCCCGAGGCGATGCGGATGCATATCTGCTGGGGTAATTACGAGGGGCCCCACACCCACGATATCCCGCTCGCCACGGTGTTCGATGTCTGCATGCGGGCGCGGCCTAGCGCGCTCCTCTTCGAGGCCGCCAATCCGCGCCATGCGCATGAATGGGAGGATTTGCGCACCGCGAAGATTCCCGCCGACAAGATCCTGATGCCGGGCTGCATCGACTCGACGACCAATTTTGTCGAGCACCCGCGCCTCGTCGCGCAGCGGATCTGCCGTTACGCCGACATTGTCGGGCGCGAACGGGTCATCGCCGGTACCGATTGCGGCTTTGCCACCTTTGCCGGGCAACAGAATGCGGTCGCGCCCTCGATCGTCTGGGCCAAGCTGGCTTCCCTGGCCGAAGGCGCGCGCATCGCCTCGGACCGGCTGTGGGGCTGACTACTCCGGGTCAGCGCCGCACAATGCCCTCTCCGCCCTTTAGGGGGAGAGGGAGGGGACCCATCCCCGGCCGCATCGGAGATGCGCCGGCCCGACAGGCGCGAGCTTTGCTCGCGCCGAGAGGGGCGATGGAGAGGGTGAGGTGGGTATCGGCGATGCTCTGGAATCCCCCACCTCACTCCGACCCTCTCCGCCCCCAGGGGAGGAGAGGGAGAAATGGTCGCTGTGCGAGCCGGCATAGGCCGAGCACCGCCGAGCCAGCGGCGGCGCTGATCAGCCTGGCCGCCGTGGCGCGAAGCGCGCGGCCGAAGCTCAGCTTCGGGCCGCCGGCTTGTCGCAGGGGACCGTGCCGATCTCGCCCGGCGTCGACACTTCGATAATCTCGAAATCGTCCGAGGTGCGCAGCTCGTTGTGCTTCATGCCGCCCGGGATGTAGGCCGTGTCGCCGGGTCCAAGGCGCAGCATCTCGCCGGTCTCGAATTCGAGCTCGACCCAGCCGTTCAGAACATAGACAAACTGGTTGTCGCAGACGTGGTAATGCCAGCCGGTCGGCTCGGTCATGCCGGTCTTGGCCTTGGTGAGCTGCGCGCGCATCTGGCCGCTGCTGGCGTCTTTGACGGCGAGATCGCGGTAGGTGAAGAAATCGCGACGGCCTTCGGCCATCACCGGGTTCTTCGCGGTGGAATGGCCGAGCTTCATCGCCGGCTTCCGGCTCAGGGTTGTCACGTCGTCGGGCATGGGAACCTCCTGCGGTGCGTCGCCGCATCGTAGAAGAGCGCCGGGCCCGGAGCAAGCCGAAGGGTCAGCCCACCCCCTCGCCGCGGACCAGTTCGTAAAGCGCGATCGCCGCGGCGTTCGAGACGTTGAGGCTGGGTAATGCCGGCCGCGTCGGCAGCCGGGCGAGATAGTCGCAGCGCTCGCGCAACAGGCGGCGCAGTCCGCCGCCCTCGGAGCCGAGGACGAGCACCACGCGCGGACCGAGATCGAGCGTGGCGAGTGTCCCCGGCGCGCCCTCGTCGAGCCCGCAGCACCAGTATCCGGCCTCCTTCAGCCGGTCGAGCGCGCGCGCCAGATTGACCACGCGGACGAGCGGCACGCAGTCAAGCGCGCCCGAGGCGGCCTTGGCGAGCGCACCGGTGACCGGCGGCGCGCCGTGCGCAGCGAGGATCACCGCGGCGGCGCCGAAGGCGGCGGCCGAGCGCAGCACCGCGCCGACATTGTGCGGGTCGGTGACCTGGTCGAGGACGACGACGATCGAGCGCCCAGGCGAACTCCCCGGCGAACTCCCCGGGCCGGCTGCCGCCGCGCGCAGCACATCGTCGAGATCGGCCGCATCGAGCGGCTCGACCGCGAGCGCCCAGCCCTGATGCACCGCGCCTTCGGGCAGCAGCAGGTTGAACGCGGCACGGTCGAGAACCTGAACCGGCTCGCCCCCTGTCTCCCGTTGTGGGCCTCGGCGCTCGGCGCGCGCGGCAGCGACGAGCGCGGCGGCCTCGGTTTCCTGGCCGGCAAGGATGGCGAGCCGGCGCCAGCGGCGCTGCGGATTGGCCAGCGCCGCGGCAACCGCATGGCGCCCGTAAAGCCAGTTTTCGCCCCGCTCGCGGGCGGTCCTTGCCGGCGCTGCGGGGTCCGCGTTCCGGGGGGCGGCAG
>JBGPTQ010000069.1:0-7974 GCA_041490725.1 Allostellaceae bacterium
ATCGTCGATCGACTGGTTGCGGCATACGAGGCAGCGCAATTCGCTTCCCACCTCGCGAGCGCGGGCCTCCAAACCAGGGTCGGACAGCATCTCATCCGGGCGCACCGCATGGGCCGGCATTCCAGTGAGCAGGAACATCGCGAGGCCGGCGGCAAATCCCATGCTGTCGTTGCGAGCGAAGCGAAGCAATCTCGCGCCCATTGTGCTCAGCCGGTTGAGATTGCGTCGTCGCCCTTCGGGCTCCTCGCAATGACAGTCTTTCATTGTCGCTCCAGCCGGGTAACCAGCGGCAGGATCGTGCGCTCGACATCGGCCTGGGTCAGCGGGCCGACATGCTTGTAGCGGATGCGGCCACCCTGATCGACGATGAAGGTTTCGGGCACGCCATAGACGCCCCAATCGATGCCGACCCGCCCGTCATCGGCGCCGATCCTGGTATAGGGATTGCCGAGTTCGGCGATCCAGGCCAGCGCGACATCCGCTTTGTCCTTGTAATCGATCCCGTAGATCGGCACGCGTTTGGTTTGGGCGAGCGCGTTCAAGACCGCGTGCTCGGCGCGGCACGGCACGCACCACGAGGCAAAAATGTTGACGAGGCTGACATGCCCCGCCAGATCGGCCGAGGCAAACCCGCGCTCCCCGCCGGGCAGCGGCGGCAGCGCAAAGCGCGGTGCCGGCTGGTCGATCAGCGCCGAGGGCAGCACATTCGAATCGATGCCGAGGCCGACGTAAAACCCCGCTGCCAAGAGCGCGAACACCGCGGCCGGGATGAGGAAGATCCAACCCCGCCTGGTCATTCCGCCGCTGGTCATTCGGCCGCCTGGACCCGCGCCGCGGCATCCGGCCGCCTCCGCCGGGCCGGAGCGCCGATCCGGTGGCGCCGGTCGGTCAGCGAGACCAGCCCGCCCAATGCCATCGCCGCCGCGCCGAGCCAGATCCACGGAACCAGCGGGTTATGATAGAGGCGCAGTACATAGGCGCCCGTGCCGTCGGGATCGCCGATCACGGCATAGACATCGGCCAGGAGATTGGTGTGGATCGCGACCCCGGTCGCGGCGCCGTTCTCCACCGGGTAGAACCGCTTTTCGGGATGCATCGCGGCCACCTCGCTGCCGTCGCGCAACAGCCGCAGGTCGGCGCGGGTGGCGGTGTAGTCGGGACCGCTGACCTCGTTCACCCTATCGAGGGCGATTGTATAGCCGGCGAGCTCGAAGGATTGGCCGGGCCGGGCACTGACGATGCGCTCCTCGGTCCAGGCGGTCGAGCCGGTGATCCCGGCGATCGTCACCGCCATCCCGGCATGGGCGAAAATCATCCCCCAGGTGGCGCGCGGCAGGTGCAGCGCCCGGCGTAATACGGCCGGGAGCGGCTCGGCGAACAGGCGCACCCGCTCGGCCAGCTCGACCATCGTCGCGGCAAACACCCAGGCCGCCAGCGCGAGCCCGCAAGCAGCGCCGATCGAGCGCGCGCCGGTCGCCGCCAGGGTTACCAGCGCTGCCGCGGCGGTCGCGAAAAACGCAAATTTGAGGCGGCTCAGCGCCGCCGGCAGGTCGCCGCGCTTCCACGGCAGCATCGGCCCCACACCCATCGCGATCAATAAGGGGACCATGATCGGCACAAAGGTCATCGTGTAGAAGGGCGGGCCGACCGACACCTTCTGATGGGTGACGACATCGAGCAACAAGGGATAGAGCGTGCCGATGAAGACCGTCGCGGCTGCCGTCGTCAGCAGCAGATTGTTCAATAAGAGGCCGCCCTCGCGCGAAATCGGCGCGAACAGGCCGCCGCCCGCGAGCTGCGGGGCGCGCCACGCGAAGAGCAGGAGCGCCCCGCCGGTATAGCAGCTCAGCAACAGCAGGATGAAGATTCCGCGCATCGGGTCGGAGGCAAAGGCGTGGACCGAGGTCAGCACCCCGGAGCGCACCAGGAAGGTGCCAAGGAGGCTCAGCGAGAAGGTGATGATGGCGAGGAGGATCGTCCAGGTTTTGAGCGCCTCGCGCTTCTCGACGACGGTCGCGGAATGCAAGAGCGCGGTGCCGACCAGCCACGGCATGAACGAGGCGTTCTCGACCGGGTCCCAGAACCACCAGCCGCCCCAGCCGAGCGTGTAATACGACCACCAGCTGCCCATCGCGATGCCGATGGTCAAGGCGCACCAGGCCGCCAATGTCCACGGCCGCACCCAGCGCGCCCAGGCCGGGTCGACCCGCCCCTCGATCAAGGCGGCGATCGCAAAACAGAACGAGATCGAAAATCCGACATAGCCGAGATAGAGCCAGGGCGGGTGAAAGGCGAGGCCAGGGTCCTGCAGGACCGGGTTGAGCCCGGCGCCGTCGGCGGGGACCGGGAGCAGCCGCAGGAACGGGTTCGAGGTCAACAGGATGAACAACAGAAAGCCGACCCCGATCATCGCCTGGACGGCGAGGACGCGCGCCCGCAATGCCGGCGGCAGGTTATGGCTGAACAGGGCGACCGCGGCGCCGAACAACGCCAGGATGAACACCCAGAGCAGCATCGAGCCTTCGTGGTTGCTCCACACCCCGCTCAGCTTGTAGATGAGCGGCTTCATGCTGTTCGAGTTCGCCGCGACATTGGCGAGCGAGAAGTCGGATACCGCATAGGCGTGCATCAGCGCGAAAAAGGCGATGCCCACGAACAGAAATTGGGCGAGCGCCGCCGGACATGCCCAGCCCATCAATGCCGCGTCGTTGCGCGCCGCACCAACGAGCGGCACCACGGCCTGCAACGCCGCGATGCAAAGGGCGAACACCAGGGCGAAATGCCCGATCTCGTCGATCATGTTCACGCGGTCGAAAATCGCCTCGCGGCACAGGTCGAGGCTCAGCGGTTGCGGGGTGGCCCCGCGAGGGCCGGACCGATATTCGCGGGCCGGCGATAGTGTAACATGACGCGCAACTCAGCGGCGGCCCAAACCGGCTCGGCTTACCGAGGCGCGCCTCAGGATGGCGCAATCTCCTCGCTAATGCAGTCGTCCCGGCGAAGGCCGGGACCCACCCGTCAACCGTCTCAGCGTTCGATCAGTGGGTCCCGGCCTTCGCCGGGACGACGATAAAAACGACGGCGACTAGCCCTTCCAGGCGCTGTGATGCGCCCCGCACAATGTCCCCCAGTCGTCAGTAATCGCCGGTCGGCAGGTGCTCGGCACCGATGAAATTGTCGAATTTGGTCGTCTCCGCCTCGAAATGCAGCTTGATCGTGCCGATCGGCCCATGCCGCTGCTTGGCGATGATGATATCGGCCATGCCGTAGGCGGTCTCGCAGCGCTCTTTCCAGCGGTCATAGCGGTCGTTGAATTTGTCGTCGCTCTCCTCCGGGCGGCGGCTCGGTTCCCCCCGCGACAGATAGTACTCCTCGCGGAAGATGAACATCACCACGTCGGCATCCTGCTCGATCGAACCGGATTCGCGCAGATCGGAGAGCATCGGCCGCTTGTCCTCGCGCTGCTCGACGGCGCGCGACAGTTGCGACAATGCCAGCACCGGCACATTCAACTCCTTGGCAACCGCCTTCAATCCGCGGGTGATGTCGGAGATTTCCTGCACCCGGTTTTCCATCGCGCGGACCTGCGCCGAGGGACGCAGGAGCTGCAGGTAATCGATGACGATCAGCCCCAGCCCGTGCTGGCGCTTCAAGCGTCGCGCCCGGGTGCGCAGCGCGGCGACCGAGATCGCCGGCGTGTCGTCGATATAGAGCGGCACGGCGGCGAGGCGCTGGCTGGCGGCGACGAATTTGTCGAAATCCTCGCGGCGCACCTCGCCGCGGCGGATGCGGTCGGAGGAGGTCCCGGATTCCTCGGCGAGAATGCGGGTGGCGAGCTGCTCGGCCGACATTTCGAGCGAGAAGAACCCGACCACCGCGCCATCCTCGGCCTCCTGACTCACATCAATCCGGCCGTCGGCGCCGCGCATGGCGCGATAGGCCTTTGCCGCGGTGAACGCGATGTTGGTGGCGAGCGCGGTTTTGCCCATCGAAGGCCGTCCGGCGAGGATGACGAGGTCGGCGGGGTGCAGCCCGCCGAGCTTTTTGTCGAGATCGACGAAGCCGGTCGCCACCCCGACGGTCCTGCCGTCGCGCTTGAAGGCCGCCTGGGCCATGGTGATCGCGCTGGTCAGCGCCGTGGTGAACGGCTGGAAGCCGCCCTCCGCCTGCCCGGCCGTCGCCAGCTCGAACAATTTCGACTCGGCGCGCTCGATCTGCGCCACGGCGGAGTCGTCGAGGTCGTGGCTGAACGCGTCGGTGACGACGTCCTGCCCGATCGTGATCAGCTCGCGCCGCAGATGGAGGTCGTGGATCGTGCGGCCGTAATGCTCGGCGTTGATGATCGTGACCGCGCTCTCGGCCAGCTTCGCGAGGTATTGCGCCCCGCCGATCTCGGCGAGCGCGCCGTCCTGATCGAACAGGTTTTTCAGCGTGATCGGGTTGGCGATCTGACCGCGATCGATCAGCTTGCCGATCGCGGCGTAGATCCGGCCGTGCACCGCATTGGCGAAATGCTCCGATGCGAGAAACTCGGCGACCCGGCCATAGGCGGCGTTGTTGATCAGGATCGCCCCCAACAGCGCCTGCTCGGCCTCGGTGTTCGAGGGCGGTTGCGGCACCCGGTTTAGATCGGGCTCGCGTAACGGCGTGACGCGCGAAGTCGGCGTGCTTTCCATGCCCGCAAAGAATACCACCGCCGCGCCAGCGCATGGCGGGGCTATTCGATTCACAGGCTGTGGAACCCGGGGACGAATGCGGCGCGCCCGAATCGGCCGGGCCGATCATTTAATCCGCATACCCCAACGGTTCGCCGATGCAGATGAAGTACGCCGTCTCCGCTCCAACCAGCCTCAATGGCGAATCGCCGGCAAGCCTTACCGGTTAATCAGTGGCAAATCGGCCTCGCAACGATGGTGGAGCGGGTTTCCGATCGGGCCGCAATGCCAATCGCCGACTGCCCTTGCCGTGGAAGCAGCTTCGCCACGGCGCTCAACAATTCACGGGGACTAAACGGCTTTTCGAGCGCAGCATTCGCACCAAGAACCGTCGCTGTTTGGAAATAGAAAGCAGCATGTATATTGTCAGATACCGCCAGAATTGGTAGATTTGGGGCCTCGCGTCGCAATTCACGGAGTGTTTCCATTCCTTCTTTTCCTGACATCACAATCTCGGTGATTACGAGAGCCGGATGACGAGCGTGGAAGGCGGCGACGCCACCGATCCCAGCTTTTGCTTCGCTGATTTGATGGCCTGCAGCAGAGAGGGTGCGTGCGACAATACGGCGAAAATCTGGGTCGTCGTCGATGATAAGGATGTCTGCCATTGCAGAACTCCTTGAGCAACCTGGCGCTGGGCTACCAAATGACGCCAAATGCGACGATCAAAATCATGCCGGCGAGCAAACCACACTCGATAACCGTAGACCACGTCTTATCGCGCAGCGACGAGCCACGCTCACGGGAGTTATTATTAGACCCCGCATCATAGCGCAGAAACGAACCACTCTCGCGGGAGCTAGGAAACCAGGTACGATTCATTGTTAACTCCGTCTACGAGGGCGGGTGATTTAGAGAAAATCAACCCTAACCTAACATTAAATGATTCCAATCCAGGTGGCAATCCTCAGAGTTGAAATTATCTCAGCAACTTATCTCGGTTTTTATCTTAATATCGTACCAAACACTTGGCATCCTTTAAATCGGTGGCAAGCGAACAACCGCTGATCAAACCCGTGATTATGATTTATCGCACCTTCTCCGAAGGGCGGAGCCCGGAACCCATATTCCAGAGGCCGGTGTTCATGGGTCCCGGGCTCGCCGCCCCTCTCGGCGCGCGCGTGCGCGCGCCTGTCGGATGGCGCATCTGTGATGCGCCAGGGCGCCCCGGGATGACGATGATCACATCAGGCGGCGCGCCCGGCCGGTTTTTGTGCCGCCGCGCTGTGCGCGCGCTCCCAGTCGATCATGTAGTCGCGGGTCAAGGGGACGGTATCCACCGCCTTCGCCAGCTGCATCTGGAACACCAGAGAGAAGTCGCGGCGGAAGGCGAGTTCGGCGCCGACCAGATACATCTCCCACATCCGGCAGAAGCGCTCGTCGTAGAGGGCGCGGATGCGGTCGCGGTTCTCTTCGAAGCGACGGCACCAGGCGCGCAGCGTCTCGGCGTAATGGAGGCGCAGGATCTCGATATCGGTGATCCATAGCCGCGCCCGCTCGGCCTCGGGCACGACCTCGGACAATGCCGGCGAGTAGCCGCCGGGGAAAATGTACTTGCGCAGCCAGGGATTGGTTGTCCCCGGCCCGTCCATGCGGCCGATCGAGTGCAACAGCGCGACCCCGTCTGGCGCGAGCAACTCGCTCAGCCCGCGGAAAAATGCCGGGTACTGGTTGACCCCGACATGCTCGAACATGCCGACCGAAACGATGCGGTCATAGCGGCCCGTCTCCTCGCGGTAATCGCGCAGATGAAACCGCACCCGGTCGCTGAGGCCCGCCGCGGCGGCGCGCCGCGTTGCCACCTTGTGCTGCTCCTCGGACAGGGTGAGCCCGGTGACGTCCGCGCCGCATTCGGCGGCGAGATAGAGCGCCAGACCGCCCCAGCCCGAGCCGATATCGAGCACCTTCTGTCCCGGGTGCAGCAGCAGCTTCGCCGCGATATGCCGCTTCTTGGTCTCCTGCGCGGTCTCGAGGTCGTCCTCCGGCGCGCGGAAATACGCGCAGGAATATTGTCGATCGCGGTCGAGGAACAGCTCGTAGAGCTGGTCCGAGAGATCGTAATGATGGGCAACGTTGCGGCGCGCGCGCGGGACCGGATTGTATTGGTGCACGCGGCGGACCAGACGCCCCGCCGCATTGCCGAGCCGCATGATCGGCAGGGTGGGCTGCGCCGTGTCGTTCGCCACCAAGACATCGATTAAATCATAGAGGCTGCCTTCCTCGATGGTCAGCGTGCCGTCAACGTAGGCCTCCGCCACGAAGAGCCGGGGCTTCAGCAGCAGCTTCCAGTGGAGCGCCCGGTCGCGCAGCCGGATCGTTGCCGAGGGGCCGGGCGAGCCCTCGAACAAATGCCGCTTGCCGGCGGCGTCGATGACGCTGAGCCGGCCGACACGGATGAAACGGGCAAGCGCGGCGGCGAGGAGCATGGCGCGATAATATCCGATAAATTGAGCGACGGCGACAAGACCCCCAAAGCGATTGGCGGCCGAATGGCGGGTCGCGGTGCAGGGCCTGCCTTGACAGAGGCCGGGCGGGGCCGGCGTAATGAGTTCCGCCGCGCTGCCATCGCAGGACCGGCCGATCAGGGCGGGGAACCGTCTCGGCCTTCGCGTCGCCGGGATCGTTACGGCTGAAGCGGCATCAGAGATCTTCACGCTGATCTGAAGAGGAAGCTGATGTCAGACGACAGCCGCGATCCCGACGCCGACATTATTCGCGCCAGCTATTCGGACAAAGTGAAAGAGGCGTTCCTGTCATTCGCCGACAACCTTACCGTCGGCCAGAGCGAAAAATCCTGCAAGGAACGCTTTGTGAGGTCGCTGCTCTTGGTCAAGAGGGCGCGAGATCTCGCGCTCGAAGCGATCAGCGGGATGGATGGCGTCGACCTGGAGGCCGCCGCCGCCGAGCTCGCCGCCGCCGACGCTGGCAGAAGCGGCGCCAACCTCGCCGAAGCGCTCTCCGCGGAAGATCAGGCGATGATCGAGCACGCCCTTTCCGGTACGACCGGTGTCGCCAAGCCGGTCCGCCTCAGGTAGGCGCAGCGGCGTGCGCCGCGTTTTCGCGGCGGTATCGGCGGAGGACCAATGGCCGAGGAAGATCTCGCTGCGCCGGGCGCTCGACGATCTCGCCGCCGAGCTGGCGATCGCCCCGCTCTTCGCCTGACGCCCGTATACTCGGCAGATGCGCCGGTTTTCCAAACGCGAGGTCGCGGAGTTCTACCGGCGGCTCTCGGCAAGCCGGCCGATCCACCAGACCGAGC